>JALZUH010000121.1 GCA_023301645.1 Akkermansiaceae bacterium | reverse complement strand
TCCAACAAGGTTCGCCAGCAGAAGTAGCGGCGAATGCTGAGGTGGATGCTATGGGCGAGCCAAGTGCTCCAGTTGAGCCGACTCCAGAGCCAGTAGTGAAAACTGAGCCGACTCCGAAGCCTGTCGCTAAAACCCCTCGCAAAACGACCTTAACTGATGAGGAGATCACAGAGGTCATGAAGGAGAGTATTGAGGCTGGGGAGGTGACCGAATTCACCCTTGATCAAGTTATTGAGTGGCGAAAAGGAGGCGAAGAGGTGGTTGAAGGTATTACTTACAAGCAATCTGGTAGGCTGATTTTCTCGGCTGAAACAATCTTAGGCGAACATAAATACGGTGCTATCGCACTCATTAAACGAGGTAAAATCGTAAAATGGGCATGGGCAAGAAATATGCTCACGATGAGGTAATATCGATGATTTAGCACGCCGATTGTTTGATTTTTCCATAAATTTGTTTTTTTACGTCGAAAAAGATTGAATTTTGAACCGATTACTTAATAAGTGATCGGCATGAAGCACATTGCCATTCTCGTCGAGACTACTCATGCGACAGGACAATCCGTCTTAGAGGGTATATCACGGTATTTAGATGAGAGACCTGATTGGTCTGTTTGTCTACAAATAGGGCCATTAGGAACGGTCAAAACAGACGTTATCAAACACTGGCAAGGTGACGGTATTATCGCGCGTGTGACGAGCAGCGAGATATTAGAGGTTGTTGAAGGGAAGAAGAGGCCATCTGTTGGAATATTAAGCTCAACTGAAGAGCTTCCTTTTCCTCTGTTTTTAAACGATGAAGAGGCTATCGGGAAAACGGTAGCTGACCACTTCATTGAAAATGGGCATCAAAATTTCGCTTTCTTAGGCCGTAGTGATAAGCAATGGTCAATGGGTCGTGAAGAAGGGTTCAAAAAAGCGGTTGAACTCCATGGCCAACAAATTCAGAGTCTGAATTTTGAGAAGTCTGAGCCGAGCGAAGATGAAAATAAGGCGGACGATATCGATCTTGTTAAAAAATGGCTTGGCGAGCTACCTAAACCTATCGCGGTGATGGTTGCTAATGATCAGCTCGGACCACTTTTATTTGAAGCGTGTCACCAGCTCAAGCTCTCGATTCCTGAAGATGTCAGTGTGATAGGTGTCGATAATGACCCATCATTCTGCAACCTCTGCCGCCCACGTCTAAGTAGTGTTAAGCCTGATCATGAGAAGGTGGGCTATTTGGCTGCAAAGGGGCTTGCTGCGATAATCGATGGTAAAGCACTCGACGAGTCTGTTATAGAGATTAGCTCACATGTGCTGCATCGTCGGGCATCGAGTGACATGATTGCCATTAGTGATCCAGCGATGCTTAAAGCATTGAAATACATTCGTAAGCACGCTCACGAGAGCCCTAGTCTTGACCGTATTGCCGAGATAGCGGCGATTTCGCGAAGTGTCTTGCAGCGCCGCTTTCGTAAGCAATTCGACCGAACTGTTGGCGATGCGATCTTACATGAGAAGCTGCGCATAGCAGGGAACATGCTGGTCAATACCAAGGTGTCGCTCTCAGAGGTTGCTGAGCGAAGTGGTTTTAACTGCCAAGAGTATATGAACCACATCTTTAAGGTGCACTTGAAGACAACGCCGAAGAAGTATCGCCTGCAGTAGCAGTAACTCAGCCCGAATATGGGCTGATGCGAGGAGCGACTACGACAAAAAGGTGGTGATGGTAAAGCTCGCAGTGAGAGGTGTCTATCTGCTCGGCTGAGGAGTGCTCTTCTTCACAGAATTTGCTCTCGACAGGGCTATGATCTGAAACAATATTCACTCGCATGCGTATTTTTATTTTTACTCTCTTAATGATGGCCTTTTCGGGGCTGGGTGATGTCGTGAAGGCGGAGGAGAATTTCATCGTTCTTGCTGGGGGGCCTGCGCTTCGTAAGTGGGAGGACTTGAGATCTGAGAAAGATCAGCATGACCGTTGGTGGGCGAACTTTATCAGAGCATCGACTATCCGCATGGATCACATTCGTAAAATCCATGGTAATAGAGTAGGTATCACATGGATTGTGCAGCGCGGTGGCTATGTGGCTCGCGGTCGTGAAGACGGGAAGCCTTATACGACATGGATTCAGGAACAGGCTGCGAAGCGTAATGCTAGCTTAGTCTGGATCGAGAGCGGTAAGCAGGCCATTGCGGCTATTAATAATCATCCGACAGGTTCGGTCGTGGGTTTTGACTTTTTTGGACACTCGAACAAGCAGTGCTTCCTGCTCGATTATAGTGGCGAGATCATGGGGAGTAGCAAGTCGTGGATTCATCAGTCAGATTTGATCAAGATCCGCTCGAAGATTTTCTCAAAAAGAGCACAGTGTAAGAGCTGGGGCTGTCACACAGGCGAGAGCATGAGCGGTGTCTGGAAGCAACTAATGGGCGTGACACTCGTTGGTGCTGAGGGTAAGACCAGCTATGATGTTGTAGGTAAGGGAACTCTACCTTTAGTTTCCAAACGTTGGATCAGATAGATCTCTAAGCCCGCGAAGAAACTTATCAGACATTCATCAGCTACAGTAGGCAGCTTGCTAAGGCTTACTACGAGCGCGATACCGACCTATTACTGACTTTAACTTACTGCAGACAAAATTTTACCGATTTAGACCAACATGAAATACGAAGAATTAAACAGCCTTTATCAATTACCGTTTTTTGAACTCATCCAGAAAGCACGCCAAGTGCATGATGAGAACTGGACTGAAAATGAAATTCAATTGTGCACGCTACTCTCCATCAAGACAGGTGGTTGCTCTGAGGACTGTTCTTACTGCTCACAGTCAGCGAAGAACAGCTCAGGTATTCAGATTGAGCGTCTGATGGAGAAGGAGGCTGTCATGGAGCGTGCTACTGCAGCGCGTGCAAGTGGTTCGACTCGTTTTTGTATGGGGGCAGCCTGGAAGGGTGTGCGTGCTGGCACGAAGAGATTTGAGCAGGTGAAGGACATTATCGAGTCCGTTTCTGAGCTCGGTATGGAGGTATGTGTTACCCTCGGTGAACTCGGCGCTGATGAGGCTGTAGAGCTTAAGGATGCTGGTGTGACTGCTTATAATCATAATGTAGACACCTCACGTGAGCACTACCCGAATATCGTTACCACACATACTTATGATGATCGTCTTAATACGATTCGCCATGCACAAAATGCGGGCATGAGTATCTGCTGTGGCGGTATCCTAGGTCTTGGTGAAAATGCGGAAGATCGTCTGAAGATGATCGAGACGATTTCTGAGTTTAATCCACAGCCAGAGAGTGTTCCTATTAACTCACTGATGCCGATGCCGGGGACACCTTTAGCGGACTCTAGCACGGTGGATATTTTCGACGTTGTGCGTATGATCGCTATTGCTCGTATTGCATGCCCGAAGGCAAAGGTTCGCCTTTCAGCTGGCCGCACTTGCATGAGTGAGGAGGGGCAGGCTATGTGCTTCTTTGCTGGTGCTAACTCGATCTTCTACGGTGACAAGCTACTTACAGCCGAGAACCCTGCCATTAAGCAGGATATGGATCTCATCGATAAGCTTGATCTTAAAGCGCAGCAGCCTAATCCCTCAATGGCAGCACCGCAGGCTGACTGCGATAAGGAGCTCTCTCCATGCTCGCCTTGTAAGGGCTAGTAGCTCTATATTGAGCTCGTAGCACTGATAGAGTAAGGATCTATGAATATTGCCATTACAGGCATCGGGCTAACAAGTGGTCTTGGTGATGGGGCTAGGGCTCATGTGGATCAGATATCTACTGGGCAGCATGGATTGCGCTCTCTGAGCGAGCTCTTTGGTGCCGAGTCAGATTACGCTAGTTACCAAGCAGGCTGGATTGAGAATCGTAGTATCATGCACTCACGTAAGTGGGCGCCAGCTTCGATGCTCTCACTCCATGTCGCGCGTGAGGCGATTGCTGATGCGGGGCTGAGTGATGAAGATCTTCGTGATGCGGCTGTTATAGTTGGCAGTAGTCGTGGTAATATTGCAGGCTGGGTTTCGCCATGGCCATCGCGACGCCCTTTCAGCCTGATGGCGGCAAGTAACTCGATGCATGGTGAGCTGGCTTCTATTGTCAGTATCGAGCTAGGTATTCGTGGCCCTTGGCAGGTGATCTCAAGTGGCTGTGCGGCTAGTCTGGATGCCCTTGGTATGGCATGGATGTTGCTGCGTCAGGGAGTGGTGAAGCGCGCCGTTGTGATCGGTGTCGAGCTGCCTTTAATCCCCGAGGTTTTGGACGTTTATGAGCAAACGGGTGTGCTGGCTAAGAATGATGTTAATGATCCGTATTGCCCGAATACGGCAGGTTTTTTTGCGGGTGAGGCTGGTGCGGCCGTTGTGCTGGAGCTAGTCGATGAGGATGACTTTTCGCAGACAACAATGACGGGGTATTGGTGTAATTCCGATGCCCAGACGCCCGTTGGTATGCCTGAGGACGGGGCTGGTCTACGGGATTGCCTACAGCGGGCGGTCTCTGAGCTGGATTCTGAGCCTGCGGTGGTGGCTATCTGCCCTCATGCCAGTGGCACGCATCTCCATGGCAAGGCTGAGCTGGCTGCATTACGGGCAGTGATTGCTGAGGACGCGTCGATCTCATTGCATCCATTGAAGCCTTTTACTGGGCACACGGTGGGTGCTAGTGGTGTGCTTGATACGGCGATTCTTGCTGAGTTTATGAAGAAGGGGCAGCTGCCCGGTAATCTTAAGGGTAATACCTGCCCGCAAGCTCCCTTCAGCCTTCAGCCTAATATTCTCGCTGCCGATGGCTCTACCGTGCTCAAGATTGCGGTAGGTATGGGTGGGCATAATTCGATTATTTCACTCAGATCCCCTACGCAATCATGATTCATATCTATATTTCTATCGATAAGCAGCTATTGCAGCTCTGCGAAGGCGATGAGGTGCTCGACGAGTATGTCATCTCAAGTGCCGCCAATGGGCTAGGATATGAGGAGGGTAGCTACTGCACGCCTGAGGGACGCTTTGAGGTGAGTGAGAAAATCGGTGATGATGCCGAACTGGGCACGATCTTCAAATCCCGCAAGCCTGTAGGGCTGTGGCAGGGTGAGTCGTGTGATGAGGATATGGTGCTGACTCGCATTCTTAGGCTAAATGGTCTGGATCCAGAGAATGCGAATTCGATGAGCCGCTACATTTATATTCACGGGACAAATCAGGAGCAGTATCTAGGTCATCCTAAGAGCTGCGGCTGCATACGTATGTCCAATAGCGATGTCGTGGACCTGTATAATCGTGTCAGCGAGGGGGTGCCCTTGGTCATAGGGGCATAAGACGAGCTACTTGATGCTCTCAAGTAGCTCTCTGATGGTGAGCTTTTACTAGCCACCTGCGACTGGTGGGATGAAGACGAGCTCTTCGCCATCTAGCACCTGATGAGTCCAGTCGGTGAATTCGCCGTTGATGGCGATCATCATATTTTTACGCTTGAGGCTGATGTTGTGCTTGATGCGTATTTCTTCAAAGACTCCTGCAGGGGTGACTGATGTGGTGGTGTGCTGCTCGGATTGCACGCCTGTGAGCTCACGTAGCTGAGCGTAGTAGCTAATGGTAAGTGTTTTCTCTTGTAGGTTGTTATCGAGCCTTGCTTTGACTTCGAGGACATCGGCTGGGGTGTTGGTGTTTGCCAGTGCCCACGGGTCGAGGGAGGTGAGGGCTTGTCCGTTGATGTTATTGAGCACCTTGCGTGGGCAGAATTGTTTGGTTGCAATAGCTTCGGAGACGGCCTGTGCACTGCCTCTATCCCAGATAGCGCATAGTGGCTCAGGCTGTGAGTCGATAGCACTGGTAAAGTAGGTGGCAGGGTGTGCGTCGCTGTGGCTGCTGGCGAGGGTTTCTAGGTGCTGCTGCTCAAGGAGCGGCAGATCGCAGGCGAGAATGAGCCACGTGCTGTCGGGATGGGCTTGCTGCGCTGATGCGATGGCGCCTAGTGGACCGACTGGGCCGAATGCGTCGACGATGGCATTCTCTTCATGGTCGCTGTCTGCACCGACAGAGAGGAAGACTTCATCACAGACGGATTGGAGCAGGGCGATGCCACGCTGCTTTTGTGTTTGTCCGTCGTGGAAGCTGAGGGTGGATTTATCCTTGCCCATGCGTGATGACTTGCCACCTATGAGTAGTAGTCCTTTCATGAAGCTAGGTAGTCAGATTTACCGCCTGTTTTTTTGAGGAGTTTGGTCTCAATGATGCACATGTCTTTGGACACTGCCTTACACATGTCGTAGAGGGTGAGTGCTGCTCCAGAGGCTCCTGCGAGGGCTTCCATTTCGATGCCGGTGCGAGCTGTAGTGATACAGGTGCAGGTGATGGAGATGATGTTGTTTTCTGCGGCTTCGATGGCGATTTTGCAGTCCTCGAGGGGGAGCGGGTGGCAGAAGGGGATGAGATCAGATGTTTTCTTGGCAGCCATTGTTCCTGCAATGATTGCGGTGTGGAAGACTGGGCCTTTTTTACTCTGGATCTCGCCGCCGCTGAGTAATGCCATAACGTCGGGGCCTACCTCGATGAGGCTCTGAGCAGTGGCCGTGCGCTGAGTTCGTGATTTGGCGGATACGTCCACCATGCCTGGCTGGTTGTTTTGATCAATATGTGTGAATTCGTTCATGTCAGGGTCTCATGTCTGGGTTGGGGAAAAGATGGTCTGAAGGATGTCTTGGGGCAAGCAATCACTCGTGTCAGAGGGATATTCTTTTCTTAAGTCTCATCGCTCTATAGTCGTCTGTTTATGAAGTGTTTAGGCAGAAAAGTGAAAAATAAAACGAGGAGCTGACGTATCTATAATCTAGTTTCCGTATTTTTCCAGTCACGATGACGTTGTTATTAAATTTGCGACCCATACCTATGTTGAATTTCATGAAAACCGATCTAATCATGCTAACCAAATACCCACTGCGTTGGATGATCTTACTCGGTGTTTCGTGTTTGGCTTGTGCTGAGGTGGATTTGAAATCGAACCCGAAGAGGGTAGCTGATCCTGTAAGTAGTCACTGGCTGGTCATGGATCAATCAGCGGGTGAGCAGGTGGGGGATGTGACGACATGGGATATTCATCCTAATGAGTCGGGAAAGTATGTAGTGCAGATACTCTTTGATAAAGGGGTTTCATTCGCTGCGAAGGATGGTGTGCCTCAGAAGGCGCATATGATCGTGGCTGGTGCTAAATCGACCGAAGCGCTGAAGCCGAACTACGCTTTTGGCGATATGGTGGCCTTCGAGTTTAAGAAGTCTGTTTCCTTTAATCGTAGCGGTAAGTATAAGCTATCGGTGTCTTCTGATTTACCTTTTAGCAAAGTCCGTTTGCTACCTCACCATAGTAATAGGATAGGGTCTGGTAAATATCACCAGCAGTGGCGCTCGATGCATGAGTCTGAGGCGAAGCAGAGTGGATTGAGGTGGTTTAAAGAGGCTCGCTTTGGAATGTTTATCCACTGGGGGATCTATTCTCAGGCGTCGGGGGTATGGAAGGGGACGAAGATCGAGCAGTCACCTTATGCGGGGCCTCGTGTCGCTGAGTGGCTGATGTCGACCTTTAGGATACCGAGAGATGAATACGCGCAGTTGGCTAAGGACTTCAACCCAGACGCTTCATTTGCCAAAAATATCGCTGCGCTAGCTAAAAAGACGGGCATGAAGTATGTGGTTGTTACGGCTAAGCATCATGATGGTTTTGCCCTTTTTGATTCTCAGTCATCTGATTTTGATATTGCAGACGCGAGCCCCTATGAGGGAGACCTTATCAAAGAGCTCTACGATGCGTGCCTAGAGGTTGGCGTGGAGTTCGGTGTTTATTACTCGCATGGCAATGACTGGAGAGATGGCTCGGATGGTAATGTGGCGAGTGTGCAGAAAAAGCACGATAAGCTGGGTATCTACACGCATAAGCAGGGGAAGAATACGTGGGATCCGAGCCCTAATGACTATGATCATTACCTAGAGACGAAGGCGTATCCTCAGGTGAGAGAGTTACTGGCACTGTTGCCGAAGCTGCGCCTGATTTGGTTTGATGGAGATGGATTTATTACTGAGGAGCAGGCGTTTGATTTCTACAAAATGATCTACGAGATCAATCCTCAAGTGGTGGTGAACCGCAGAGTTGGCTATCAGTTTGGTGATTACTTAGATGCTGGTGATAATGTGATACCGGGAGCGGATGTGAACTTGGCAAAGCATTGGGAAACCTGTGGCACGGCTAATAACTCGTGGGGGTATAAGGCGCATGATGAGGACTGGAAGAGCACTCAGGAGCTTCTCTACTACTTCATTGATATCGTCTCTAAGGGCGGGAATTACCTACTTAATATCGGGCCAGATGGTGCTGGTGAGGTGCCAGCTAGCTGTGTGAAGCATTTCCATGAAGTAGGCGCGTGGGTTGATAAAAACAGTGAGGCTATCTTTGGCACCACTCGCTGGAGTATCCCGCATGAGGGTGGCAGTGAGTCACTGCTTTCTGGCACGGGAAGTCGTGCTCATCATGGCTTTTCGAGGGAGTTCACTCAAGAGGACTTTTGGTTCAGCGCCCGTGACAACAAGGTGTATGTGATGTCCTTGGTGAAGCCGAAGGGTGAGGTTCGAGTGCTGTCACTTGGTCAGTCAGTAGGTAAGATTTCCTCCGTGCGCGTATTGGGCGATGATAGCGCAGTGAGCTGGAGCCAGAAAGCTGGTGCTCTTGTGCTAGATTTGTCGGAGGTGAGCATTGGCGAGCACGGCTACGCTCTTGAGGTCCTGCTTGATCAAGGGGAGTAGAATCTTGGGGGTTCTCCTCAAATGGTGACTATTATGAGAGCTCGTTTAGCAGACGTGCGAGCTGGATAATGTCGTCTGTTTGATCGGCGGCATTGAATGTGATTCTCAGTCGAGCGGTGTTTTTCGGCACAGTGGGAAAGCGTATGGCGGGGATGAGAAACCCCTCGTTTCTGAGCTTTTTAGATAGCTCAAGTGCCTCAGCAGAGTCACCGACCATCCATGGTATAATGGCTGAGGATGAAGATGCCTGAGAGGCTGGTATCGAGCAAGCTTCTGGCTTGATATGCTGGCGGAAGGTCTCGATGTTTTGGGAGAGTTGTTCTCTTAGTTGAGATCCTTCTTGGCTGGTGATGATTTTTAGTGCTACGGTGGCTGCTGCGGCTTGGCCGGGGGGAGGGGCTGTGGAGTAGATGAGTGATCTGGCTTTATTGATCAGTAGATCGACCCATATCTGGCTGCAGGCGATATATCCACCTGCGACGCCTGCGGCTTTACCTAGGGTGCCCATTTGGAAGTCGATTTGGCTCTGGATGCCGAGCTGCTCGGCGAGTCCCATGCCGGTGTCACCTAGTAGTCCGAGGGCGTGAGCTTCGTCCACCATGAGTAAGGCACCTGCTGCTTGGGTGAGCTGGCTGATTTCAGCCAGTGGGGCTGTGTCACCGTCCATGCTGAAAACAGATTCTGTGATGACGAGGGTGCGAGATGTTTCTGTGGGTCGGGCAGTGGCGAGTAGTGATTCTAGCTTAGTGAGGTTATTATGAGGGAATACACGTAGTGTTGCTCCGCTCATTCTGGCACCATCAATGAGGCTGGCGTGGCAGAGTTTGTCTAGAATGACGGTGTCACCTTTTTGCAGCACTGCGGTGATGACTCCTACGGCTGTGGCGTAGCCAGTGGAGAAGCTTAGGGCGGCTTCTGTTCCCTTGGCGCGGCTGATGTATTCTTCGAGCTCTTGGTGTGGCTCTGAGCCGCCAGAGAGTAGTCGTGATGCAGTAGCTCCGGCACCATGAGCGTCGATGGCATGCTGATAGGCTAGCTTGACCTCAGGGTGCTGAGAGAGGGCTAAGTAGTCATTGGATGAGAAGTTCTTGAGTGACGGGTCAGCTAGCTGGAGCTGGCGTCTTAGTGATGACTTGTCGAGCTGGTCTAACTCATCTTCAGGGCGTCTCATAGCGCGGTAGGTTCTTGGATGAGTGTTGGGCGCTTAGTTTGCTGGAGGGCGCTCTAGTGACCAGCGAAGAAGATTTTCAGAGTCATTCCAAATAGTGCTCGATGTCGCGCCTAAGACGACGACAATCGTTGTTCTTCCATTGAGGGTGCCACTGGAGACGAGGCAACGGCCCGAGGCTCTTGTCGTGCCTGTTTTCATACCGTGGCAGTAGGGGACAGATTTGAGTAGTCTATTAGTGTTGGTAAGGTAGGTGGTCTTTCCATTTGAGAATAGGAAGTTATAGGCCTTAGTCTTAATAATGCCTCTGAGGACAGAACTCTTGAGGACTTCGCGCGCGCAGATCGCCATGTCATGGGCTGTGGAATACTGCCCCGGGGCTGTTAATCCGTGTGGGTTAATGAAGTGGGAGCTCTTCATTCCTAGTTGCGCGGCTTTTTTGTTCATGACGTCGGCGAATCCTGTTTCACTTCCAGCTACACTTCGTGCGAGTGCTCGCGCTACGTCGTTACCGCTTTTTACGAGGAGAGCACCTACCAATCTTCTTCTGGTGTAGTTTTGGCCAGGTTGGATACCGAGCTTGGTTGGCACGACCCATGTGTCACTTTTGACAATATGGATGTTTTTCTCAGTATTGCCATTATCCATGACGCAGAGTGCTGTGAGGAGCTTCTGTGTGCTCGCTACAGCGCAGCGGGTGTAGGCATTTTTCGTATAGAGGATGCGTCCGCTTTCGTAGTCGACGACAATGGCTCTGGGGGCACTGATAGCTGGTGCAGCCTTGCGTGGGATGACACCTATTTTCACGGGTTTCTCCGCATGGGCAAAGGCTCCAGCAAAGAGCACGAGGAGTGCTTTGGAGAGGTTAAGGCTTATTTTTGCAGTGATGTTTGCAAGGGGGCTTTGGGCTAGTAACGAGTCATTCATGGCTGTGAGTGAGGTGGCAATGAGTGGTGGATCATTGCAAAGGGGGCTATCGGGGTTTGGTGGGGTGGAGTAGCGTTTTGAGAATAAACCATACAATGGCAATGAGAGCGAGTGGTATGGCGATAATGATGATGGCTAAAGTAGTAAGAATAACCGCTGGGATAATCAGCCATTTGCCATAGCTCTTGCTGCGCAAGAACATGAAGCCTTGGGTGGCTTTGAGCACGAGGAGTGCTTTCCAGCCGAGAGCGCCCAGTGGGTTTTTGGAGGCTTTCTTGGATGTTTGCTTAGACGATCCTTTAGTCGATGTGCCAAAGACAGGGCCGCTCTTCTTCGAGCTTGCCCCGTCTTTGGGGGAAGTTATTTCATCGATGGTGATGGTTTTACTTTCAGGCAATGTTGAGTGCTTTGATTACCCCTCGTGGAGCTTTTTATCTGTAGCAGCTTCGATGATAGTGAAGTGCTCGCGGTGGAGTGATGGATCGGTGCGGAAGGTGAGGCGGCCACTGTGGGAGCGCTCAAGTTCTACAAAGAGCTTGGAGTCTTCATTTTTGAA
>JALZUH010000120.1 GCA_023301645.1 Akkermansiaceae bacterium | reverse complement strand
TAGAAGAGGAGCGTCGACTGTTCTATGTGGCGGTCACGCGCTCAATGGATCAGCTCTACTTGACTTACCCAATGACTAATCCAAGAAGCTACACTGGTGACTACGTGACTAAGCCTTCGCGTTTTATCGAATCTATCCCTAGCGAGCTCACAGAGGAGTGGGATGTAAGTGTGTGGTAGGGTGAAATAGTGGGGCAAATTGTAGGATTTCGCCCATAGGCATATCCGATGAGTCGATTGAAGGTGGCTTGTTAGTCATCCTTTTAATCTATTGCTAAGACAGCACTTGCAGAATGAGTCGTCGTCTATTATGTAGAGGGCGTGTCAACGACTGAAACTAACCAGCAGAGTGAGCAAGTCCCAGATTCATTTGGGCATTATGGAACATTTGGTGGCATGTTTGTGCCCGAAACATTAATGGCTCCGCAGCAGAAGCTCGCAGAGGAGTATGAGGCGGCGAAGGCTGATCCTGCCTTTCAGGAGGAACTTGACTATTTATTACGCCAGTATTGTGGGCGTGAGACACCGCTTTATTTTGCAGAGCGCCTCACTGAGGAGCTAGGCGGAGCTAAGATTTATTTGAAACGCGAGGATCTGCTCCACACGGGGGCTCATAAGATTAATAATGCTATTGGTCAGGTGCTACTGGCGAAGCGACTCGGTAAGAAGCGCATTATTGCTGAGACTGGCGCTGGCCAGCACGGGGTAGCAACGGCCTCTGTATGCGCGCGCTTCGGCATGGAGTGTGTGGTCTATATGGGTGCTGTGGATATGGAACGTCAGGCGCTCAATGTAGCACGCATGAGGCTGATGGGTGCTGAGGTGAAGGCAGTGACTGCAGGTCAGGCAACTCTGAAGGAGGCTGTCAATGAGGCTCTTCGTGACTGGGTTTCGACAGTTGATTATACCCACTACATTATTGGTTCAGCCTTAGGTGCTCATCCTTTCCCCATGATGGTGCGCGACTTCCACCGTGTGATCGGTGTGGAGGCTCGTAAGCAGATTTTAGAACAAGAGGGGCGGCTTCCTGATATGCTGGTGGCCTGTGTCGGAGGTGGGTCGAATGCCATTGGTCTTTTCCACCCATTTCTCGATGATGAAAAGGTGCGTATGGTCGGTATTGAGGCTGGTGGCGATGGGATTATTCCTGAGCGTCATGCAGCGAGATTTCAGGGTGGTAAGCTAGGTGTCCTGCAGGGGTCTAAGACTTGGTTACTCGCTAATGAGGACGGCCAGATCAATCTGACTCACTCGATTAGTGCTGGTCTTGACTACGCAGCTGTAGGGCCTGAGCACGCATACTTGCAGGATATCGGCCGCGCTGAGTATGAATATGCTACTGATAATGAGGCGCTTGCTGCCTTTAAGCAGCTTTCATGTGTGGAGGGGATTCTCCCTGCCCTTGAGAGCTCTCACGCGCTGGCTTATGTGGCTAAGGTCGCAGGTGATTTGCCTAAGGATTACGTGATTGTCATGAACCTCTCTGGACGCGGTGATAAGGACGTGGAGCAGGCGGCGAAGTATCTTTTGTAAATTCCAGTGATAGATTGAATAATCTGAGTTATGTCTGAGCTTACGCCTAAGAGAACGATTGGTATCATTGCAGGCTCTGGGGTTTACCCGCAGACCTTTATTGATGCCGCGCGTGCTAGAGGTGATATTCGTATCGTGGTGGCTGCCTTCAAGGGCGAGACACGCGAGGACTTGCCCGATAGTGCTGACGCACACGTATGGATCCGTGTCGGCCAGCTCGGTAAGCTGATTAAGTTTTTTAAAAATGAGGGGGCCCAAGAAGCTGTAATGATGGGGCAGATTGCTCCTAAGAACCTCTTCGACATTCGCCCTGACGTGCGCACGATGATGCTGCTAGCACGGACGAAGGAGAAGAATGCTGAGACCCTCTTTGGTGGTATTGCAGACGAGCTTGCTAAGGATGGTATCACGCTCTTACCGGCAACGACCTTTTTAGAGGAGAAGATGCCTAACGAGGGGCATGTCTGTGGGCCTAAGCTAAGTGAGGCAGCTGTTGAGGATGCGCAGTTTGGCTTCCGCATTGCTAAGGAGACTAGTCGATTAGATATTGGCCAGACAGTCATCGTGCGCAGTGGCACAGTCTTAGCGGTTGAGGCATTTGAGGGGACTAATGCCTGCATTCGCCGTGGAGGCGAGCTGGGGAAGGGGAAGGATATCACCTTAGCGAAGGTTTCTAAACCCAATCAGGACTTTCGCTTTGATGTGCCTGTGATCGGCCCTGACACGGTGAAGAACTGCGTGAAATCAGGTGTGAAGGTCATCGCTATCGAGGCGCAGAAAACACTACTTCTCGGAGGAGAGGAGGTCGCTGCCATGTGCGATGAGCACAAGGTGAGCATTATCGCACTGTCCTAGCTGTCTCTTATGAGCTTTATTGAGCTATGATCAGTGAGATTGAGTATGACTCAGTATAGTTTAGCGATTAGCTTTGATGAGTTTTCTAGCTCTTCGGGCACTCGCTCTAGATAGCTGGTCGAGGCTGACCTCTATGGTTCTGCCCTGAGATGTTTGAAATATACAGCGATCACCATTCTCGACTTTGAGTAGCTTCGCCTCAATTGTTGTGTCGCTAGATGAGACCCACTTTTGAATGCTGGGATTAGAAATTTCTACCGTTGGGTGCTCTTCAGCTGCGTTGGCGTCGTCTGGATTCTGGGTGTAATCAAGTCGGCCTAATTTTTTGGCTTCGCTTATTTCTTTTTTAGCCTCTTTGAAAATGGCAGTATAGTCGCCGCTTTTCAGATGTTTATGAGTATATCCACCGAATTTCTCATCCAAGTCTGGTGTTGTTAGGACAACGTAGGGGATGGAGTCCTTGCTTGAATTGAGGTGGTTTTTTACAATGTTAGGTATTTGAGCCCAATCTTCGGACTTCGTCTTAGCTTCAATGAATACAACAACGCCGATTGTTCTTAGCTTATTGATGACTGCCACACTGACAGTGCCACTGCATGTTGGTCAACTGGGCTTGATTGCTTCGTAAGTATAGACGAAGCAGAGGGGTTTGCTTTTTTCAGCTGCCAGAGCTTGGGCTTCTTCTAGCTCTTCCAAATGAAAGACGCTCGATG
>JALZUH010000119.1 GCA_023301645.1 Akkermansiaceae bacterium | reverse complement strand
GGCAAGTAGTAATTTTAATTTCATAGCTTTATTAGGTTCAATACGCTTGCCGATTATTTATTCTATCAGAAATCTAGCCTAGCTAGCGTGAAAAATTATATCAGTCTTTGCTGATTTAGCTCAATGAGCCCTAACTAGCTATTCTATTGCGCTTACTCGTCTGGTATTATTTCACCTAGAGCATTGAGTGGGAGCCAGTTGGTATTCTTCTTATTAAGGAGGCTGTATGGGCGTGAGGAAATATAGCTGTCATCTAGGTCAGAGGTTTCGGCCATGAAGAGTCTAGCTACTAGTGTGTTTGAGTGCACACCTTGCTGGCGATAGCGAGCTGTGGTGGTGTTGCTGAGTTCTAGCTGTTCGTATCCCATGAAACTCGAGTTTTTTGCGATCATGATGTAGGCATAGAGATGGTCGGGAATGTTTTTTGATAGGCGGAATTCGAACACCCCGTCATTGATTCGGTATTCCACAGGCGGTGTTCCTGTCAGCTCTTTGGGGATGGTCGTGTTGCTATTTTTAAAGGCATCGAGCTGGGCGTAGAAACGCTCCTCAAGGGTGGGGATGTTGCGCTCTAGCTGGCTAAGGATTTCTGGCCAGAGGAAGGTGTCTTTGGTGTTTTTTTGGTAAGTATCGACATAGGCGTTGAGTATGTCAGCGATACGACACTCGTGCTCGCCTGATGTAATGATGGCGTCGATAAACATCGGGCCGACAACGTAGACGGCCTCCATGCCCCAGTGATCGCTTAATGAGTTATTATTAAAGGTGTCATTGATATCGAATTCACTCCAGATAAGGGAGCCGCGGAATGCCTTAAAGGCTGAGAGGGAGCCGTCGTGCTGAGGATAGAGCTTCGAGGCAATCCATTCAGCACACCCTTCATGCAGTAGTTTGCCATCGTGCTTGAAGCGGGCTGAGGCGAAGGACTGGCTGAGCTTTTCAATATATACGTGCGCGATTTCGTGGGCAATCGTGCTGAGGAGGGTGTCTCTCTTTTGCTTATCCTTGGTGTCGATGCCTGTGATGCCAATACGAATCGTATTGCCATTCATCACTCCTGCCGCGTGGGAGGGAAGTTCATTTGTAAAGATGACCTCGATTGTTTCAGCAGCGATGTCTGGGCCGATGAGCTGGCGCACGTTTTGGTCGATGGTGGTGAGTTTTCCGAGGACTGGCTTGAGTGAACGGCTGTGTTGCTTGGGGAATTGAATGATGAAGTTCTCAAGTGTGGATCGGTAGAGGACGTTTTCATCAGCGCTAGAAGCATGTTTGACACCTTGGCTATCTAGGGTGTCATTGCTGTCTTGCTGGATTGGGCTGCTATGATGACTATGGCCGGCGTGCTCTGTGCTGCTATTGGTGGTATCTTTTAGGACATTGTAGGTGATGAAGGCAATGGCGGCGATGACAAGGCTCACGACAGACGCTACGATGATGAGTAGGATCTTGAGCTTTGATCGGGGTGCTTTTGGTTTCGATGGCTTTGATCTAGATGAGCCTTTGATCAGGCTAGTGACACGTAGTCTGAATAATAAGAGTGAGAGTATTAGGAAAACGCAGCCATAGATGGCGAGTATCCAGTAAGTTTGCGGAACTAAATGGGTGTCTTCTATTAAGATGACGGATGGAATAAGGAGCACAAAAGTGCTGTTGAGCATCGCTCCTGAGATTGTCACCGTGAGGTAAAAGACAAGGATGATGACTGTCGCCATACGGGTGAATGAGGCGATTAAGGTGGTGAGTGAGATGGCAAAAAATGCGCCAATAATCCAATGATGCATCCCCGTAGTCTGATGGTAGTTATAGCTATTGGCAGGAAGCTCTTCGGGCATGATGAAGCTCAGACATAGGTAGCAGGCAGCAGCTATGAGCAAGAGGATGAAGTAGGCTGCGATGAAGCGAGCGATGAACACAACCCCTCTGCCAATAGGTAGAGATTCGAGAAATAAGACGGCATTGGAATCAAAGTCATCTTGGCTCACCTTATAGCCGAGTGCGTGGGTGGAAATGATGAGAGTGAATATATAAACTGCGAGGATAAGGGGGTCTGGTATACCAAGGCGCTCACCGAGGAGGTTAAAGGCAAGTGCGCCGAAGGCGAAAAACAAGCTAGCTGGTAATAGTAGCTCGACAAAGAGCTTGGTAAAGAAGCTCCGACTCAGTGAGAAGATAAGTTGGATTGATTGCGTATTCATCGTTACTTAGCTGTAGAGTTTTCCCTGCGCTGGTGGTTTGCGATAGTGGTCTTGAGCTGGGCGAGGACACTCGATTTGACAATGGAGAAGTCGACGGACTGGAGGGCTTCATCTGAGAGGACTGATGCGCCAATAAGTGGGGCGAGAGTGGGATCATCGTGATGGGAGCCCTTGGCGATTATGTGAGCGTGAATCCATGCGAGGAAGCTCTCTCGGCCTAGCTGCTCCTCCATGGACTCTAGCGTCCACGCTGCCACTAAGCTAGGTAGATCAGCGCCGAAATCATGCCATGCCAGCCAGTCATGAGCGGCACTATGCTCGATATGGGTGTAGAGTGCACGTAGCTGGTCGGTATTGGTCGCGATTTTTGATGCTTGGGCTGAGGTGATTTCCTTGCCTGGGAGGCCTCCGTAGATGAGGTCGAGGTTAGTCGACTTGGCAAAGAGGGGTAGATGAGAACCACAGGTCTGCTCAAGCCAATCGAAGAGTAGTCTGTCTCGGAGCGAGGCTCTAGATTTGGCTGATGCAAGTCGACCTAGGGCGTCAAGAGGGATGGCGATGATGGCTGTTTCTTCGTGGTAGACGGTGCTCAGTGGGCCTTTGGTAAGGAGGAGAGTTATGCCGTCGCTCTTGAGGAGTGATGGGTATGAGCTAATGAGACGGCGCAGCTCGGGGGTGAGGGTGTCGATGAGTTTTTCGAGCTGGGCTTTGGTGCGCTTATTGAGTGGGTATTCTCCCGGGTTGACAATGCTCAGTGGGATGTTGAGCGCTTCAGGCAGCTCGCCACCTGATAGTTGCTTTTGGTAAAGGGTATGCTGGGGAGAAAAATCTTCTTTGGGTAAGCTGAGTGTTGTCGGTGAGGTGATTTGAGAAACGGCCCAGACAAGTCCAAGCATGATGGTCATGATGGTGATGTATTTTTCTTTAAAGGATAGCTTTCGAGGGATGCCACTCCAGCTGAGAGCCTGAATAGTAAGGGAGATAAAGGTGAGGGCGGCAGCAATGGCTAAGTAGGAAAAGATCGTTTGGTGGTCCCAGCTCGTGCTTGTCAATAGGCTAAACTTGTCACTAATGAGGCTCCTATGGGCACCTAAGGCCTTCATCAAAGGTGGGATGAGGTTGCCACTATAGGCGACGGCCGCTGCGATATAGGCGATCATACGGAAGCGTCCGCACTTTTCAAAAAGCAGGCACACCGAGGTGATCAGTGTGATGTGGGTGATGAGATAGCAGCTAAGCTGAAAAAGCGCGCCCGAGTCTATGGCTACAGAGCGATACGACAACATGACCATGCTGGTAAATAGGACGGCGGTATAAAGGGTGAGTGTGATCCATAGGCTCGACCATCGTGCGATAAAGGCTCGGGTGGGGGCAACGGGCAGAGCATGCAGGAAAATATTGGTCTTGTAGGTGCGCTCAGATGCGCTGATGCGGGCAATCAGGGTGAGGCCGATGATGATGGTGACTATCGGGTAGACACTCAGCGCCCAGTGAACTAGAGATGGGTAATTGACCAAATAGTTTTCTCTAATCGGGTCGATATTGATCAGTGCTGCGATGATCAGTATCAAGCCCATCGCCATGACGGCTGTAATCTTAAGAAAGAATCGTAAATCTTTTTGAAAGATAGGCATCTGAGTAAATTCGCTAGTGGGTGGTGAATGCGTGGTGAGTGTCGTGCGTGGAGATTTGCCGTTTCCTCCCTAGCGCTCAATGCAGGCGATGAGGATCGACTCGAGGTGACCTCGCTCATTGAGTGGCTCGACCTCATGGCTGATACTCTGCCACTGATGGTCATCGAGCATGGCGATGATCTTCATTTGCCCGCTAGCTGTCGCCTCAGAGCTGATGACGGAGAGGGTGCTGGAGTGGTCTTCTAGCCACTGCTTGCTAGCTTTAAACACCTGCATCTGCTCGACGATGGGGTCTAGCTTACCTTCGAATAGTAGTTTGCCACGGTGGATTACACCAATGTCGGTGGCGCATTGCTCGACCTCTTCGATGAGGTGGGTGGAGAAAAGTGTCGACCCTTGGCGCATCTCTTTCTGGTCAATAATGAGCTGCATCACTTCGCGGCGCGAGATTAGGTCGAGTCCAGTAGTAGGCTCGTCAAGGATGAGCAGCTCGGGCTGACTGGCGATGGCCAGCGCGAGAGCGAGCTTGGTCTTCATGCCCCCTGAGAGATCCGAGCTTTTACGCTTCGGTGCGAGATTGAGTCTGTCGAGGAGCTCGCTGAACTGTTGCTGATTCCAGTTCGGGTAGAGGCGGCTGACGAACTTACCTAAATCGCGGCAAGTCATCCATGGATAAAAGTGCTGCTCTTGAGCGACGTAGCCGATGCTTTTCTTATCCGCCAGAGAGACCTTACTAAAGCGCTTGCCCCGCATTTCTATCGAGCCACTGGTGGGCTTGATAATGCCTGTGAGCATGCGAATGGTGGTCGTTTTTCCTGCGCCATTTTCTCCGAGGAAGCCATAAATTCCACCGTGAGGAATGTTAATGTTAAGATCCTTTACCGCCTCGAAGGAGCCGTAGTGCATGTTGAGATCATGCGTGGCTATAGCGCTGCTGCTGCTCTGAAGTGGTGAAGCGGGCGTGGCTATAGAGGGCTCGGTGATAGAGGGTGTAGTCAATGGAGAGTCTGCTGTAGTCATGGCGATGAAGGGGGCTAGCCTAATTGAGCTTATGGGCGGTGACTATCTCTATTTTCTAAATGCTTTTCTTATTATGGCGTGTCAGGCTGCCCACTGGCTGACGGTCTGAAAGTCATCGAGGCTTTCAAAAGCGGATTGAGGGATCCATGTGTAGGATTTTTTACCGTGATAGAGAAGGAGGCCGTGCTTGGTGGTGACGGGCTCGAAGAGGTCTTCCCACTTCACGGTGGCTTGCTTGTCCTCGCCATGAATGGAGATGCTCTCGGCGCTAAAGGTGTAGGTGACTTGCTGGCCGAATCCTGGTAGCTTGCGGAGATTGCGCGAGTGCATGATTTTCCAAATCATTGGGCGCAGTAGGGCGAAGGTGCCGACCATGATCATCAGTAATGGCATAGGGTTTGGCCCGTGACTCATGAGTAGAATGAAGCCGATGATGATGAGGAGTATACTGAGTGCTGTGCGTAGTAGTAGCCAGATACGGTAGCGGTGCCACATATGCAGACGAAAGGCTCCTAGCTGTGAGCTGTCGTCGAAGGCGAGCTTGGCGGTGATCGTGTGTGGCATATCAACGAGTGGGATTATGGCTTCTTAGTGGGCTTTTTTGCCGACTTCTTGCTGAGGCGCTTGATGCGCTTTTTGGGCAAAAAGGGAGCATCAAGGCTGCCAATGAGTGGGAAGACATTGGTGAATTCTTCGAGTGTGTCAGAGTCTTGTTTGCCAAAGATGCCTTCTTTGATGAGTAGGAAGACCATGTTTCCAATGTCGAGCGTTTCGGTGACCCCCCATTCTTCCATCATGGTGCTTGCCATTGGGCCGAACTCATCAAGCGCGTAGCTCTGAAATCCTTGGGCCAGCTCTTTAGCTGATACATGGCGGTGCTCGCCATTGTTATCTTCAGCAGCTTTCTTGACGGTGAAGTCGAGCGCGTCTTTGAGAAAGTAGTATGCGCCGATGTCATATCTTCGGTCTTTGAGCACGACGCTTTTGATGGCATCCATAAACTGGGTGGGCTGCATGTGAATGATTTTAAATTTGATCCTCGATGAAGTCAAGGAGGCGAAGAGTGGGGGGGAATAAAAAACCACCTCCGCAATGATTGCGAGAGGTGGTTTAAAAATCAATTGTTTAACAAGTGATTACCACTTGTTGTCACGTCTTGGAGGACGCTCTTCACGAGGGCGTGCTTCATTGACAGTGAGGCTTCTGCCTTCAATTTCATGACCGTTAAGTCCTTCGATCGCCTTGTTTCCGTCTTCTTCAGAACCCATTTCAACAAAGCCGAAGCCTTTTGAGCGACCAGTGTCTCTGTCTTCGATGATCTTGGCGCTGTTTACTGAGCCATACTCAGAGAAGAGATCCTTGAGATCGTTATCATTAAGACCATAAGACAGGTTTCCTACATATATATTCATATTCGTTTCTAATAAGTGCGATGTTCTACTGAATCTATTGATTGGCCAAAGCACGAACTGTTTCAATAGGTTATTACCACTTGTGGGTAATAATAACCTGAGAGGGAGACGTTGTGCGCCGCCGCTATCAGACTATTAACCTCTCTGTAAGGTTAATCTTACCTTTTTACAAGGTGAAATATTTTTAATCGTCCGCGAGCGATGTGTTAGGGCTGTGTTGTTAGTGCGAGTGCGGGCCGCTTTCAGCGCAGCTGTGGCATTTCACCCATAGGTAGCTGCCATCGGTGTAGTGCTCCTTTTTCCAAATAGGGACGGTGGACTTGATCGAGTCGATGATCTCCTGACAGGCTGCGAAGGCGGCTTTCCTGTGAGCTGCACTGACTGCGATGCAAATAGCAATGTCGCCGATCTGGAGGTGCCCGGTGCGGTGGACGCAGCGAGCCGAGACGAGATCATGCTTGAAGCATATTTCCTTCATGATGCGAAGTCCTTCCTTCTCTGCGAGGGCTGGGAATGCTTCATACTCGAGGGATGCCACATTATTTCCTTGGTGGTGGTTCCTGACCCATCCTTCAAAAGACGCGAAGCCTCCTGCGCTGGGATCGCGCACTTCATCACAGAGGGATTGTGGATTAATGGTGGTATTGCTGAGGTGAAACATATTCTTAAATAGAAAGTTCGATAAGTGCGGGACAATGCTACGGTTGGTAGAATTTGTCTAGCTGAGTTTGTATCATCAGGGGGATTTTATTCATGGTTGGCTTTACTATGGTGCTTGATTGCTGGCTTTAGCCGAATCGGTGCTTTTGTTGACTGAAACAATTTGCTAAACCTTGCTCCGACATGGCTAAGAAAAAAGGAGTAAATGAACCTAAGAAGAAATCACGCGCAGGTGGTTGTCTGAAAACTCTCATCGTGATGATGATCCTTATGGGTCTCATTTATGTTGGGGGGCATTTATATCTCTTTGTCAAACCTGCTAACATGAGTGATGAGGTGAGCACGAAGGTTGAGGATTTAAATGTATTAGGTGCGAAGCTTTTCCCTGCTGTGAATGTTTTTACCACAGATCGTATTGGTGGCAGAGAAGAGGTGCTGAAGGGCTGGCTAGTAAAAGCTCCAAAGCTGAAGGAGCGCTTGCACAATGCCGTCAAGGCTCAGCATCCAGTGACATTCCGCGAGGAGGAGCTCAATGCTTGGCTTAGTAAGCGCTTGGCCGTGAAGCAGGCAGGTTTATTTGGGCCTTATGTGAAGAATAGCCACGTGTGGGTAGATCTTAAGGATGGGCAAATGGATGTGGTCATTGAGCGTGAGCTTGCAGACGATTATCGCCATGTGACTTCGCTGCTTATTAAGTTTACTCGTCTTGAGCGTGGTTATGATATTCAGCCCTATGCAGCTCAGATTGGGCATGTGAAAGCTCCGGGTGGGTTTGCCCGTCTGATCATTTCCCCATTCGAAGATATTTTAGAAGAACTCACTGAGGAGCTTCTTCCCTACAAAAACCGCGAAATCTATGACATCCACGTCGAGGAAGGGAAGATCACCCTAGATCCAAGAACGGTGGAAAATAGAGAGTAGCCAAGAGCTAGTAATGGGGAATGAGTGATGGATACTTGGCTGATTAGAAAATGGGGAGGGTCGAGGCTAGGGTTTACTGCTTTCGTCTCTCTTTGTTACGCGTCTACTAGCTATGTATTGCTTAGCTCAGCGGTAGCACAGGACAAGTCGGTGGCTGCTGAGACGGGGTTTAGCCAATCCGCGCCTGCTGGACTGGCTTCTGGAGCTGAGGAGTCAGCGACGGCGTCGAAGGCAGGGCTGATTTCGGTGGTTGGTGGTAATCAGCATAAGCGTAGTGCTATCCTGTCGATTGCCGATAAGATGCGCGCGGAAATTGCTCTGATCTGTGGAAATAGAGCGGTGAAGCTAGAGCTTCCTATCACGGTTCAGCTGGTGGGAGAAAAGGGTGGCGTGCCAAAGTCTCGAGGCATGGTGACTAAGATTGAGAAGGTCGAGGGAGTGTATTACATGAAGCTCTATATCCATCTGGCTAATACAATGGATCATGAGCTTCTGCGCTATCATTTGATGGAGCTTTTTCTCTATGAGCGGGGGTTGCGAGATGGGGCGAAGGTCGTGGCTGATGAGCGCTTATTGGTGAAGCCTTGGCTTATTGTTGGTATGCTCGAGGCCATTAAGATTAAAAGGGGGGAGGAGGATAAGGGGCTTTATCAGGCTGATATTGATTACTTAGCGTCATTGAGCGTGGCGAGGGTGTTTGATGCCAGTGAGGGACAATTTCGTGATATGCTCGGTGTCGAGCCACTTGCCTTCCGTGCCATATCGGGCGCGATGGTGAGCTCACTGCTAAGACAGCCCAAGGGGAAGCAGTATATGAATGCTTATTTAGCGGATTTTGCGACATTTAAGGGGGAGCCCGATAGTTTGCTTCGTAGGCATTTCCCGGGGATGAATAAGTCTCAAAACAGCCTAGTGAAGTGGGTGAACTTAGAGATGCTAGAGCTTGGAACGGCGGATGTGACGCAGGTTTTCTCTATCATGGAGACCGATAAGCGTCTGGAGTCGCACTTGAACTTTCGCTACCGAGATGAGGAGAATGTCCTGCGTCGGCTAGGCATTGATGATTACGAGAAGCTAATGAACTTATCGCCTAATGAGAGGGCGGCGGTGGTGCGAAGTCCACTGGCTGAGATGAGCCGACTTAGTTACCGGTGCTTTCCTGAGTATCGCCCGATTATTTATGAATACATGAGTATTCTCAGTGAGGTGTCTGCTGGGAAGGCTGAAAATGTGGGCGGGCGTCTGGCTGCTCTCAGTGAGACTCGCCAGAGGATGAGAAAGGCAGGTGAGCGGGTGCGGGATTACCTAGATTGGTATTACATCACGCGTGCTAATCAGGTGGGTAGTGATTTCAAGCAGTATCGGGATGTTAGTCAGAGGCTTAGAGCTGAGTCGGAGAAACTCCCTGCCAATGATCGGCTGAAGAGCTATCTTGAGAGCGTGGAGAAGATCTTTGGCAATGAGTAGCCAGTAGATCAGGGGG
>JALZUH010000118.1 GCA_023301645.1 Akkermansiaceae bacterium | reverse complement strand
TGACTCCATTTCCCCCGTCGTTGGTAGAGGCACCTCAACGGGGAAGATGCGCGGGCTCTTTGCCACCAGTGGGTGCAAGCCTGAGAGATTCTCCGAAACAAGAAAAGCCACCTGACCGCTCTCTTGTAATCGCATCTCGGCAGCCCAGCTTCGTAAAATAGCTGCCATTGCATTGAGCTCATGATTGTGCGAATGCGGTATCGCAGGACAAATCAGATGAGACTGGTGAATGATGACCGCCACCTTGGGACTGCGTCCATTCACAGCCTGAAGATTCTTTGTGTATTTGAAATAATGGGTGATTAGTCGTATCGCAGCCAGTGGTGACTCAGGTAGCTCTCGCCCCTCTCTCAAGGCATCTTTCATCGTAGGCCACTGCGAGAATAGTTCGCCACCACGCTCAACACGTAGACCATTTCCCGAATCATAGCTAAGCACCACATCAAAGCGCGGCACAAGTGTTGCCATAACGAAATCCTCCAAGCTACCTAGATCAGCATCAATCGACTCTGAGGCGCTATCTTCTACAGTATCCGCAGTGCTCATCGAGCTACGAGAAGGCTTAGATTTCGACTTCGTCTCTGAAGGAACCAGCAAGCGATCATTCACATTTCCGTGCAGGATAAAACAACCCGCGGCACCACTCTCATAGCTACTAATTATTTCCTGCGCCCATTCTGGCATTACCAAATCTTTCATACGATAGGACTATCAAACAGTATCCAAGCCAGCTTGTCATGCTAAATGCTAGAAATTGAGCCTCTCTGAAAGCATCAGCCTTATTAAAAAATATTGCATGTTTAATATTATACTATACAAGTGGTATACATGAGCGCGAGCAATCAGCACTGGAGAGTCGAATTCGACTCAGGAATACCAGTTTACAAACAAATCATCAATCAAGTGTGCAGTGATCTAGATCAGGGCATTCTAAAGGTCGGTGATAAACTTCCCACAATCAAAGCCCTCAAAGAGCTACTAGAGATCAATCCCAACACGGTTGTAAAAGCATACCGAGATCTCGAGTTCATGAATATCCTCACCAGCAGGCGTGGCAGCGGCTGCTTCATCGCCGCTCTACCGACACCCAACCAACTCAGTGCAGATGAAAAAAAACAAAAGCTGCAAGCCCTCTATCACAGAATGGCAAGTGAAGCCTCTAGCTTCGGCATCAATGAGAGTGAGATCAAAGCGTATATCAACAACCACACCAACCATAACAACTAACCCCCACCGCCATCATTATGTTTAATCAAGAAACCAATCAGTTATTTAAAAACTGTATCACCCTTTTTATAAAGCGTCCCCTACTCTTCATTTTTCCAAGCATAGCATGTGTCATAGGCTACGCCTTTCTCATTGCACTAGGATATATCTTCCACTTGCAGGGAGGTCTTATTGAGCTACTTCAGCCCACCGCAGACACTGCCTCACCCTCAAATCAAAGCCTTCATATCGATCCTCTCTCTTCACGATTGTGGCTCATCATCCCGCTAGTGGCCATAATCACTATCCTGCACGGCATGCTCCTAAGAGCCTTCTGCCTAAGTATCAAAAAAGCCTTCAATCATGAGCCGCTAAACATACTACAGACAGCCCTCACCACGGTAAGAAATATCAGCCCCATCACAAAGGACACCATCTACTATTACACCAAGGGTTACTCGCACCCGCGGGCTAATCAAATATCGAAATACTTCAGCTCTGTATTCTTCAGACTACATGGAAACACTCGAGGATACTCCAGCTCAAGTGCTGATACTTTCGATCACTGCCTGACCATACTCAATAGTATCCAGCTAGAGCGATTGCAGAAGCTACAAAAAGCATTTCAAAGCTTTCTGGTCATGCTCTTTATTGGAGCGACAACCATAGGAACGGCAGTCGCACTATCATCACCCAGCTCCGCTCTCGCTCTCGGCTTGAGTATCGGAGCTATGGCGCTCATCGCCACGATCTTCTCACTGAGCATACTCAGATCATACAGCGTTGCCCTCTACATCTATATGACTGAAGGAGCTATACCTTCAGCAGACTTCACTGAATTATTCGACCAGCCATAAATCATATAGCCACCCTATTACCCATCATCCCTTTCTCAAAAACAACTCAGCAAAAACATGAACCTTCACAAACTCATACTCACCACCACCCTCTCCGCACTCAGTATTCTTGGCACATCAGCAGTAGTAGAAGCCCAAAATACCAAACCCCACCCCGATCAAGCTCTACTATGGAAAGTCACAGGTAAGGGTCTCACCAAGCCAGTGCACCTCTTTGGCACCATCCACCTCGGCGATCCATCTGTATCCACACTTCACCCAGTAGCACAGAAGGCATTTGACGCAGCCGAGTGCTTCTACACCGAGATCGACCTCTCTAAAGAAAGCCAACTCGCCATAACACCCCTCATTATGAGAACCGACGGTAAATCACTCAATGAATCCATCGGTAAAGAACTAGCCTCACAATTCGATGCCGAGCTCCAGCGCATCAACCCGCAGCTCACCTCAGCCCCTTTCCAAACACTCAAAACATGGATGGCAGCCAGCATGCCTGAACTACTCCCCGAGCAGCTCAAAGGACTCAAGGCACTCGACGCCAAGCTCTGGGCTGCAGCCACAGCATCTGGTAAAAAAATACTAGCGCTCGAAAAAGCCAGCTCACAAATCAAAGCCTTCGAAGTGCTCACTGAGCCTGAGCAGGTCATCTACATGAAATACAGCCTAGAGCGCCTCGCCCAAAACAGAGCCGAAGGCGTCAGCGATATAGCCAAGCTCAAAGCCTCCTACATCAAAGGTGACGTAGCTAGCATCAATCAAGACATCAATCGCGCCCTTCATGAGATCGCTGAAGGAGAGCACCCAGAGATCGGGAAAAAACTATGGGACAGCATCCTCGTAAAGCGTGATAAAAGCATGGGCAAAACCATCATCAAAACCCTACAGGAAAACCCCACCAACTCCCACTTCTTCGCTGTAGGAGCTGCCCACTACTGCACCGAGACAAGCATCCTCTTCTACCTCAAAGAAGCGGGCTACACCCTCACCCGCATTGCAGAGTAGCCATAAGGCTTATTAGCTTTTAAAAAAAGCTTACATCGGGCCAACAGGCCAACAAAGCAGGCAATGATACTTCGGTGAGTATTTGCCTGCTTTTTCTTATGACACACTGTCTCAGGCACTCCTGCACTGAGGGGCTGATATGATTTTACGAAATACGCTAGATAGTTCATCATTATCGTTGTTTTAAATTGAGAATTTCTCGTCTTGTGACATAATAAGGACCTAGAGATTTATTGAGATCACACAGGTAATCTCCGTCTCTATTCCCACATTACACCAGCTCGAATATTCTGCTGCGTGACCCGCTAAATAGCTGTCTCGTGACTACTCATTCATCTAGGTGTGCTTTACCTTCAAAATGAAAAAGAAAATCCTCATTATTGGTGCCGGTCCTGGTGGACTTACCAGTGGCATGCTACTTGCTCACCGCGGCTACGATGTCACTATTTTAGAAAAAGCGTCAGTCATCGGCGGTCGAAATGCTCCGATACAGGCTGGCGATTACACCTTCGATACAGGCCCTACATTCCTGCATCAGAAGTTCACCCTTGATGAAGTCTTTGCCGAATGTGGCAAAACAGCAGAAGACTACATGGAATTCATCAAGCTCGACCCTATGACCACTCTGACGTGGGGCGAGATTTCGATGGCGACTAGCTTCAATCATGAAACCATGATGGCCAACATCGAAAAAGCATTCCCAGGCGAGTCCAAGAACTACGCCCGATTCATGGCAGATCACGCTATTAAGCTCAAAACGGTCTTCCCCTGCCTACAGAGTGACTACAACTCCCTTAAGAGCTACCTTAAGCCACATATGCTCAAGGCGCTCCCCTATGTAGCGACCAAGAAATCAGTCATGGATGTCCTCAGTGAATACTTCACCGACGAGAGACTCAAACTAGCTTTCACCTTCCAAGCGAAGTATCTCGGCATGTCACCATGGAATTGCCCAGCTCTCTTCAGCATACTCGCCTACATTGAATACGCACACGGCATCTACCACGTGCAAGGTGGGCTTTCCAACATCTCAATGGGTATGGCCAAGTCATTCCAAGAAGATGGCGGGAAAATCATGCTCAACTCCGAAGTCACCAATATCCAATACAGCGACAATGGTAAACGAGCTGCAACGGTAACACTAGAAAATGGTGAGACTATGGAATGCGACGACCTCATCGTAAATGCTGACTACGCGCACGCACGCAGCACTATCTTCAACGAAAAGAACAAAGCACCTGAGTCACTCAAGAAGAAGAAATTCTCCTGCTCTACTTACATGCTCTACCTTGGCTTGGATACTATTTACAAAGAAGAGCCGCACCACCACGTCATCTTTGCCGATGACTACCACCAGAATCTCCGCGACATTCAGGATGAAAAAGTCATCTCTAAGGATATGTCAATCTATGTGAGAAACTCCAGCGTGACAGACCCTACTGTAGCACCTGAAGGACACTCTCAGATCTACATTCTCGTGCCTACCATCAATACACGCAATTGCGCACCGTGGGATGAAGACCCCGAAGCGTATCGTAATATCATTCTCGATAAGATCATCGAGAAAACAGGCATGAAAGACCTGAAGGATCACATCGTCGAAGAGCGCTGCATCACTCCTCAAGGCTGGGAAAGCAATAACATCTTCATGGGAGCCACCTTCAACCTCGCTCACACCATGGACCAAATGCTCTACTTGCGCCCCCGAAACAGGCTCAATGGATTTGATAACATCTACCTCGTCGGAGGAGGCACACACCCAGGTAGTGGACTACCCACTATTTATGAAAGTGCTCGTATCTCAGCTAATTTGATTTGTGAAACCTACGGAGACAAACATGAGCGCGTCGACCTAGCCAGTGATATCCTAACAGAGGCCACCCGATGATTGCGCGCCTCGCCAGCGCAATAACGATCATCACCCTATTACTCGTGCTGCTCGTGGATAGTCACGCAGCAGGCGAGCATGGTAAGCTGCCGCCTCATAGCACCTACCTCGCATGGCATAACCAATGCCTAACTGGCGACCTGAAGGAGATTAACACACAGATCCAAAAGTTCGAAACCGCCATCGCAGCAAAGCCCAATGACCACCTCGCCCAGGCCTACTTAGGAAGCGCCTACGCGCTACGTGCTAAGGCAAGCTTTTGGCCAGGAACCAAGCTCAGCAACCTCAAAAAAGGTAAAAAGCTCATGGATACCGCCATCACCTCTGCTCCCAGTAATCCTAGAGTTCGCATGGTTCGAGCCATTGCCTACTCCAAGGCCCCAAAAAGATTCAAGCTTCGCCCTACCTCAATATCAGACTTCGAGACATTACTCCCTGTAGTATCTACTAGCCATTCCTCACTGAGCACAAACGAACGCCAAGCTATTCTCTACTACACCTACCTTACCTTTAAAGCAGAGCATCACGCTGACACGGCTAAGGTAAAAAAGCTCTGCCACCAAATCAATCCAAACTCCAAATACGGTAAATTCACATCAACACATGATTAATCACATTCACCGCGAGCAGCTACTAGACTGCAGCCTAGAGGAAGCTTGGAAGTTCTTTGCCACACCAAGAAACCTCGACCAAATGACCCCCGAGTCCATTGGTTTCAAAATCACGCACCTCGACGCCGACGAAATGCATCAGGGGCAGATGATTGCCTATAAGATCAAAGTCGCCCCCTTCATCTGGCTATCGTGGCTCACCGAGATCACCTTCATCGACGACAGGAAGTCCTTCATCGACGATCAGCGCTCAGGCCCCTATAAAGTCTGGCATCACACCCACCGCTTTGAGGAGAAAGACGGGAAAACCCTCATGATTGACGACGTCACCTACGTGATGCCCTTCGGCATCTTTGGCAAACTCGCCAACATCCTCTACGTGAAGCGCCAAGTGAAGCAAATCTTCGATGAGCGCCAAAAACTCTCGGCCGAAATCTTCAATAATCGCAGTCAAAAGAGCTAACATAGCGGCAGCAAACACTGCCCAGCAGCCTTTCTCTGATGAAATCACAGCCTCTAGGCATCACCTAGGCTACGCAAGAGATCAAAGGTATAGATGCCCGTGCTGTGGCTATCCCCCCACGTCATCTGCATCGCGTAGCCACCAATCTGCTGCATGCGCAGCAGCTTAAAGCTGCGCTCAGTATGCACCACTCTGGGCTTCACGACAAAGCCCATCGCATCTGGCTCACCCTGACACGCTGCACAAGGACAAGCTTGGCGTAGTTTCTTAAGGTCAATGAATGTCTCGCCACCATCAGCCCACGCAAGGGCGAGTTGGTTACCGATGACGACATGTTGAACGAGCTGCATTGCTGACATAATGTTTAAAAAAAGTTACTAAAGATAGCTACGTGAGCCAAAAATGGCTGAACCCACACGGACAATGCTCGATCCCTCCTCAATAGCCACCTCAAAATCGCGGCTCATGCCCATACTTAGCCCCGGGAGAGCGACACCATTCGCCTGCTCTAGCTCATCACGGAGCTCGCGCAGCATGACAAACCACGGTCTCGCCTCCTCTGGCGTATCCACGGCAGGAGGAATACACATCAAGCCCTTGATCGAAAACCCCTGTAATCCCATGAGCTCATCAAGCTCGCGGCGTAATACCTCAGGAGCAAAGCCTGACTTACGCTCCTCAGCAGCCAAATCCACCTGCAGGTAAACATCAGGTTTCACACCGATCTCAAGGGCGATATTAGAAGTGTATTTGGCAAGCTTTGAGGAATCAATGCTGTGAATAGTTTGGAACACAGCCAGAGCCTTACGTGCCTTATTGCGCTGTAATCCACCGATGAGATGCCAGTGCCGACTAGCGACATCCTCACCAGCAACGAGATCATCGAGCGCAGGGACTTTCTGCTCAGCTTCCTGAACTTTATTCTCACCGAATGAAGCCTGCCCTGCACGTAGCACCTCGGCGACATTTTCAGCTGGCCAAGTCTTCGATACAGCCAGCAGCTCGCAGTCACCTTCTGCACGACCAGCACGCAGTAGCGCACTAGAAACACGAGATTTTATCCCGCTCAAATTACTCGCTACGTCATTAGACATATCTTCACGCAATAGCTGACTCTCCGTGGCTAAAATGATACAACACAGTCATCAAGCACCTATCGAGCGTCAGCCTTTAGGGCACCAGTCACACCTGCCTGCTCTGTAAGCTTCAGCAGGTCAGTGAGGATGTAGATACTCTCGCGCTTCACAGGATCAAGGTCACTTGGCCAGTCTGGAGTCTCATCGAGATCAGCTACTTTATCTTCAGCTGAGATCATGTATTCATCGACATCCTTCTTGCGGTTGAGCTCTACTAGTTCCTTTGCCTCGACATCCTCGAGGGTCAAGCGGTAGAAGCGGAAGGTATCCTTATCGCGATCAGCCATCGTTGCGAAGCGTGTAAGGCGCTCTTTATTGCGTATGTTCTTACGAGCTTCACTCTCCTCAATTTCCTTACTGCGCTCCTTAAGGTTAAGCGACATGGTATTCTCAACGCGTCGCTCAGTCATTCTCGTCGCATCTTCAGAAATATAGGTGAAGTCCTGCGAGGCAGCTACACGATCACTACTTAGCTTACTAAGCTGCGGGAGAAACAGGTTCCTCTTACGAGCTGGGTTAAAGTCGGCTGCCGCATTGATATTATCATGTGGTAATGCATGGTCGAGGTAGCCTTCCCCAATTTCAAATGCCTCTAGCACAGAAGGCAGCACAATATCAGACTTCACACCCTCAAGCTGAGTCGTGCTACCTGATACTCGGTAGAACTTCTGAATGGTCGGCTTCAATGTGCCTGCACGGCGAGCATCTGACATGAAGGGCATTTTATTAGCCAGTCTCATGATTTGCTGCACAGTGCCTTTACCAAAGGTAGAGCTGCCTCCGACTACGACCGCTCTGCCGTAATCTTGCAGTGCCCCTGCTAGAATCTCACTTGCCGAAGCACTTGTCTTATCGATCAAGACCACGATAGCACCGTCATAAATAGGATCTCTCGGATCAGAGTTCTTTACCTGCACTTGCCCAGTATGACTCTTCACCTGCACAACAGGTCCGCTACCAGTGAAAAACCCTGTCATTTTACGAACTTCCTCAAGCGAGCCGCCACCATTACCGCGAAGATCGATCACGATACCCTCAGCTTTTTCTGCATCCAGACGGGTAACGAGTTTTTTAATATCGAGCGCGCACCCTGTGGCATAATTTTTAAAATCAGCATAAAACGAAGGTAACTTAATATAACCCAGACGGCGTTCCTTACCCTCTGCATCTTTCATATTGATCAGCTCACCAGTAGCCAGTGAGTCCACCAGCTCGACAACACCTCGATCTATAACAATATAGCTCACCTCACCCGGCGCCCCATTAGCTGGCTCTATCTTAAAGCGCACTGAAGATCCCTTTTTACCACGAATCAAGTCGACTACCTTAGAGATTTCTTCGAAAACAACATCCGCCATCGCCTCCTCGCTACCTTCATTATTGGTATCGATACCTACGATGCGGTCATTGATCTTGAGGTCTCCGCCTAAGTAAGCCGGGCCACCTTTGATGATACCGGTAATTTTCGTCGAGCCATCATCCTCAGAGGAGAGCATCGCACCAATACCGACAAATGAATTCTGCATACTCGACATGAAACGATCCATTTGCGACGAGCTCAGATAATCGGTATGCGGATCATAGCTAGAAGCTATAGCGCCGAAGAAACTGTCTGCAATTTCCTCCTCTGTTAAGTCTGTCTTCGCCTTCAGCACACGCTCGTAGCGGTCAGCAATGAGCTGTCCTGGTGAATCCTTACCATCAAGGGGATTCTCCTTACCCTGCTCTTGAGCGAGCTTGGCGATAGTATCACGCTTAAGCACCTCACCTAGAAGTGCCTGCTCCACTTGCCCCTTCCAGAACTCATCTGCCTGCGCTGATGTGGTAAACCACTCTGCATCCTCGCGACTAATGACCGCCTCCCTATCACTCTCGAAGGAAAAAGACGCCTCATCAGCGAGCTGCTTCTTCACGTTATCTATACGCGCCTTTAATCGAGCATAAAACACCTCGTGGATCTCTGTAGCCGCTGGCATCGAGTTCCCTGTGATCAATAAGGCGTGGAGATTAGAACCATACTTCTTACGAAGCTCATCCACATCAGAAGCGAGGAAAAACTGCTTATTAGAATCTAAGCTATTAAGATAAGAATTAAAGAATCGATCCCCCAGCTTTGCGTTAAATTCAAATGTCTCGTAATGATTATTACGAAGCGTAATTAACATCTGCTTACCCACCTCATTGAAGTCCGTCTTGGCAGTGGCGCACGAGAGAGTAGAAAAGGATAATACAGCAGCACTAGCTACATGTTTAATAAAAGAAGATCTCTTCATAGTGAAAATTTAAATAATGATAAATCAATCAGACAATGACTTATTTAATACACTAAAACACTCACCCCTAATCCCTCATTTGTCTACCCCTTTAACACGTTTTTTAGAACTCACTGAAAAAACCTATCTACCGAGACTCGACAGCGGCCGTTAAAATGATAAACCCAACCCTATGAACAACGACGACATCACCTTCGGAGCTCGTGAAGACAAGAAGTCCATTGAGGAAAAGCCCATTCTAGCACCTAAATTCGACGCCGACGGGCTGATCCCTGCCGTTGCCATGGATGCGACCACCAAGGAGCCCCTCATGCTCGCCTACATGAATGCTCAATCCCTACGCATGACCCTTGAACTAGGTGAAGTCGTCTACTACTCACGTAGCCGTCAGGAAATCTGGCACAAAGGAGCCACTTCTGGCCACGTCCAGATCGTTAAAGAAATCCTCACAGACTGTGACCAAGACGCACTCATCATCTACGTCGAGCAAATTGGCGCAGGTGCCTGCCACACTGGGCGTAACTCATGCTTCTACCGCGCTGTAGATGTATCAAAGGAGAAAAAACCAGCAGCCCTTGTCTTTAAAGAAAGCGAGCGCACCTTTGACCCAGATGCCGTCTACGGTAAGAAGTAACCCCCCTTCTGCGCCAACATCTGCCACCACATATTACTCTACTACTTCATACCACTGATCTTATGAAACTCATTATTTTCGACTGTGACTCCACACTCTCCTCCATCGAAGGCATCGACGAGCTAGCACGAGACAAAGGCTCTGCTATCTTCACCCAAGTAGAAGACCTCACTAATGCCGCCATGAATGGTGAAGTGCCTATTGATGAGATCTTCGAGCGCAGACTCGACATCATCCAGCCAGACCTCGCCACCGCAAAAAGCGTCGGTGAGCTCTACATCGAGAACATCGAGCCTACTGCTCTAGCCACCATGGAAAAACTCCGCTCTGAGGGCTGGCAGATTGTCATCATCTCAGGTGGCTTCACACAAGTCATCGAGCCACTAGCCGAGCACCTCGGCATAGAGCGAATTGAAGCAGTGCCCCTGAAGTTCAACGACGACGGCAGCTATGCTGGATATGACCAAGACGCCCCACCCACACGTAATGGTGGCAAACCTGAAATCGTCCTTCAGCTCAAGGAACAATACCAAGCCAGCCAAACAGTCATGGTCGGCGACGGTATCTCTGACCTAGAGACACAAGCCGTCGTAGACACCTTTATTGGCTTTGGCCGATATGCAGAGCGCGAGCGCGTCGTCGCTGAGGCGAAACACTTCGTCCACTCACTCGACAGCATCCCTGCTCTCATTTCATAACAGCCCGCTAAGTTATTAATCTACAGGTGCCTGAGAGAATTGTGAGAGGCAACTTTCCATTTGCATGCTGCCTTTTCATTGATATAGGTTCATGATACACGATGAACGCCACATCCAGACATCTACCAGCACTGATACTCTCAGCCATCTGCTTCTCCAGCCCCTATGCTGTTGAGAACCTTGCTGGGCAAGATGCAGCTGGCTCTGGTGACTCTGCTGGCGACTTTGCTGGTGTGGCTGACATCAGCACGCTAGACGGTCGTGCCATCGACCCCTCAGACATCTTCTACCAAGGCTGGAAGGCTGTCCAAAGCGGACAAAAACTCGAAGACCAAGGCCAGCACGACCAAGCATGGGAGAAATACAGCCAAGCAGCCACCTACTTCGACACCATCAAGCAGTCTCACCCAGACTGGAAGCCTCACATTCTCGAGCAGCGAATCAAAAGCACCAAAGAAGCACTCGCAGCTACCAAGCCCAAAGCCCTCGAACAGCTCACACTCAAGAAGAAGCAAACTGAACACCTCGTCGAAGGCATCGGAGGCGGAGAAACCCAAAAACTCTTCCAGAAAATCAGCCAAGAGCCCAAGGGCAGCTACAACAGCATAGAAGGCGCTCGTATCAAAATGCTCGCAGCTGAAAATGCCAAGCTCAAGAAACAGCTAGACGAGAACCAATCAGCCACCAGCCTAGACCCAGCAGCGCGTGCCCGACTCGCCCAGAGCATCACCCATAAAGACAAGGAAATCAAGAACCTGCGCGACATCCTCGCCCGTGCTCCGATGCAGACTGACATCGACCGAATCCAGCAGGAAAGCATCGCCCGAGCCAAGGAAATCGACATCGTAGCCAGTGCCCTCAAAGAGTCATTACAAAAGCTCACCCTGGCCAATAACCGAGCTAATAAGAAAGAAGCCGAAGCCCAGCGCGCCCAAAACCAAATAGCGAAGCTCACCAGAGACATGAACCAGCAGCAAGACCTCAATAACAAGGTCATTGCCAGTCTGCGTGAAGACATGAAAGAGCTCAATGTCATCCTCACAAAGGCCAATAAAGAACTCGGCGCCTCACGAGCCCAGTCCAGACAGCTCACCCACCAGCTAGAACAAGCCCAAACCGTCATCACCGAGCTCACCAAAGAACGCGACTCCCTACGCCTAGAGCGCGACTCACTCCACGAGATACTCGACCAGAAAGGACTCGAAGGAACCCGAAAGCTCATCGCAGAGAACATGCGACTTGGCACTGAGCTGAAGCAATCACGCGACCTCCTGCAATTTTTAGAAACCAATCACGACAGCACCAAGGCACTCCTCGCCGAAGCCCAAAATAAATTCACCCTCGCCAAAAATCGCGCGATTAAATACAGGGACCAATACATCAAAGCCGAGCAAAGAAACATCGCCCTCACTGAAGAGCTCACCACCGCCAACCAAGAACTCACACGTGCAGAATCACAGCCAGGCGGCACCGTCAACCAAGAGGAAGTAGCACTCCTCAAAGGCACCATCAACCGCCTCCTCACCACGCAGAAAAGGCGCACTAAGTCCTACGAAATCCTCAGAGAAACCTACCAAAATGCCAACACCCCCATCGACGGCATGGACACCGCCTTTGAAAACATCCTCACCGCCGAAATAGAGCTCAGTGACGAAGAGCAGCAGCTCATAGCCAATCGCCTCCCCGACCAAGAGTTCCAAAACCCCCAACGGGTATCCATGCAGCGAGCCCTAGCCTCGGGAAAGGCACTCAAAGACGAGCTCAAATACGGCATGTCCACTGTCGTTCGCATGTTTGAAAAAGGAAGCTACCTCGCAGCCAATCAAATCCTCCAAGACCTCGACGAAAGATCCCCCGGTAATGTCCAAATACTCTGCACCCGAGGAGTCATCGCCCTCAAGACCGCAGACTTCCCTGCCGCTACTGAGCTCTTCAATGAAGCCATCACCATGAATGACAGTAGCTACTACGCCCATTACATGCTCGGAGTCACCCACTACAAGCAGCGCGACCTTGATAATGCGCGCAAGGCATTTGAAAAATCAATCGACCTCAGGCCCACCAATGAAAAAGCCCACCTCTATCTGGGATGTATCGCTGGTGAAGAGAAGCGCTTCGAGCAATCCGAGGAAAGCTTCAAAATCGCAGTCCAAATAGCCCCCACCTATGCCGACGCCTACCACAATCTAGCTGCCCTCTACTACCAGAAGGAAAACAAATACCAAGCTCTCCACCACTACCAAGAAGCCATCAAGCATGGTAAAGAGCCCAACTTCGAGCTAGAACGCTCGATCAAAGCCCTCAAACAAGAGCAACCAGAGGGAACACAAGAGTAAGTCCACCACTCCACGCCACACTCTCCCATCAACTCAGCCATGCTAAGCCCAGAAGAAAAACAACGCTACGCACGTCACTTCACCCTCTCACAAGTCGGCATCGAAGGACAGCAGAAGCTCAAGGCAAGCTCCGTGCTCTGCATCGGTGCTGGTGGACTAGGCTCCCCCTCCATGCTCTATCTCGCCGCCGCAGGCATCGGCCGTATCGGCATCGTCGACCCCGACGTCGTCGAGCGCTCCAATCTCCAGCGACAGATCCTGCACGGAGAATCCTCACTAGGAAGCACCAAGCTCGAAAGCGCAGAAGCCCGACTCAAGGATGTCAATCCCCACGTCCAAATCGAAAAGCACCCCTGCCGCTTCACCGCCGAAAACGCCCTAGAAATCGCCAAAAACTACGACGTCATCATCGACGGCACTGATAATTTCCCCACTCGCTACCTCAGCAATGACGTCGCCTTCTTCCTCAAGAAGCCCAACATCTACGCCTCCATCTTCCAGTTCGAAGGCCAGCTCAGTGTCTTCGCCCCCCATCTAGGAGGCCCATGCTACCGCTGCATGCTACCAGACCCACCCGCAGCAGGCACCGTCCCCAGCTGCGCTGAAGCAGGCGTATTAGGCGTGCTCCCCGGTGTCATCGGCAGCCTACAGGCGATGGAAGCCATCAAGGTCATCCTCGGCATTGGCGAGCCACCCATGGGACGACTCGTCCACTACGACGCCCTCCAGACCGCCTTCAGAGAGTTCAAACTACGCAAAGACCCTCAATGCCCACTCTGCGGCAGTAACCCAACCATCACAACACTCCAGCCCATCATGAATCATAATGACATTTGCCAAGCCCCCTCTGGCCCCAACGAACTATCCGTAGCAGAGCTCAAAGCAAAAATAGACCAAGGCCTCACAGGCATCATTATCGACGTCCGTGAGCAATGGGAACACGACATCGTCAATCTCCCGCAGGCAAAACTCGTGCCACTCAACACCTTCCCCTCTATCATCCCTGAGCTAACTGAACTCGGCAAAGACCACGAGATCATCATCCACTGTAAAGTCGGCGGCCGCAGTGCCCACGCCGTAGAATTCCTCATCAATGAAGGCTTCACCAATGTATACAACGTCATTGGAGGCATGGAAGCTTGGCAAAAACTCTAAACCAATGACCTCCTCAGGCAAACTCATCGTCATCGAAGGCATCGACGGCACTGGTAAATCCACCCAAGTCACCATGCTCGCCGAAGCACTGCGCGCGCAAGGACATGACGTCACCCAGAGCTTCGAGCCCACCAATGGCCCATGGGGTAAGAAAGTCAGAGAAAGTGCCACCACTGGCAGGCTCTCCATCGAAGAAGAACTCGCATGCTTCATCAAAGACAGAAAGCAGCATGTCACCGAGCTCATCAACCCCACCGTGCAGAATGGTAACATCATCGTCCTCGACCGCTACTACTTCTCCACCATGGCCTACCAAGGAGCCCGTGGCATAGACCCACAGAGCATCCGTAAGGACAACGAAGCCTTCGCCCCCAAGCCCCACATCCTACTCATCCTCGACCTAGACGTAGACACAGCCCTCGAGCGCGTCGGAGCCAGAGACGGCGAAGCCAATGAATTCGAACAACGCCAGTCACTCCAATACTGCCGCGACATGTTCCTATCCGTCCAAGACGAACCCTTCGCCCACGTCATCAATGCCAACCAGAGTATTGAAGCCGTGCATCAGGAAATTTTAGAAACAGTTCGTGGGGATTAAGGAGGGCAGATTTTAGCCAAACGTCTGAGCTGAGGCGCGACTGAGCGAACATAAAACCGTGAATTCAAAAACAAACTCCCAGAGCGAGGGGCGTCGATCTCCAGCGTTTTGTTCGGCATCATTTTGTAGGCGTAATACGCTGGTCGGACGTTTCGACTGAACTCTCCCAAGAAACGATGAATCCAGATTTTGGTTTCGTGGTTAATTTTTTGTAATGCGTTCGTGTCACTTCTGTTTTAGTTGCTTCATCAGTAGAAACTGTCTGGTTATAGCTCGAAATACCAAGGTGCCATAAATTTTCCCCCTGTTGTTTGTGAGGGTTTGATTTCCAATGACGCTGATGGATTTCACAAAACGCTATCCAGAGTTCGTCAGCTTCAGCATTGTTTCTTACCCTGACATGCTTCTCCTTAATAAAGCTTCCAAAAGCCTCATAATTACCCCAGTGATACAACTCTTGAACAACTACC
>JALZUH010000117.1 GCA_023301645.1 Akkermansiaceae bacterium | reverse complement strand
TAAATCGTCTGTATTTTTCATTCTCAGAGCCTTCCCACCACAGTCAGCAACGAAAGTATAAGGATTATTCGTCAAGTTTTCCCTAGCTGGAAGGCCCTGTCCAAGGCAGCAGATTATGAGCCGCGCATTGATCAATTCTTGGAATAAAATCCGAGCCTAACGCCTCTTAGTCTTATGAGACCTATCTACACCTGCGTATTGATGAGTGTGTTAGCGCTGACTAGCTACAGTGCTAGCGCTGCTGATAAACAGCAAGCTCCTGCCAATAAGCCATCTACAGCTGATACTCTTTTGGCAGCGCTGAGGGGCACGCAACCGCTCGATAGGGCGATTCTTGATCGACTTGGCAATAACTGGCAGGTGGCAGACACCCCTATATTTCTGGAGTCGATGCGCTTTCTCAGGCATTATGGTGAATCCGGTGAGCTCAATAAGCTGTTACAAAAAAAGTCAGGGAAAAACTACGCCTATGGCAGTGACGAGTGGCAGCAGTGGCTATGGAGTCAGGAGTATAAGGAACATCCAGACTACGCAGCATTCAAGGGGAAGCTTTATCAATCTATCGACCCTAAGTTTGCAGCCTATTTTGCCAATGAGCCGAAGTCGACTATACGTCTAGATGAGATCCGCTGGGGTGGAGTGGTGCAGGATGGCATCCCGCCACTGAGAAAGCCACGCATGATTTCCCCCTCAGCAGCGAAATACCTAGGGGATAGTGATGTTGTTTTCGGCATTGAGGTCGATGGTGACTTCCGAGCCTACCCCAAGCGTATTTTAGCATGGCATGAGATGTTTACTGATACCATTCAGGGCGTGCCACTGGCAGGTGTTTACTGAACCCTCTGCGGCACTGTGGTTCTGTATGAAACACGCTTCAAAGGGAAAAATTACCAATTAGGAACCAGTGGATTCCTCTACCGATCTAATAAGCTCATGTATGATCGCGCCACCTCATCGATGTGGAGCACTCTGCACGGAAAGCCCGTCGTAGGATCACTCGTGGGCAAAGGCATCCAGCTAAAGCGCCGAAGTGTCGTCACCACGACATGGGGGGAGTGGAAGAATCTTCATCCATCGACCAAGGTGCTATCACTGAATACAGGTCATGACCGTGATTACGGTGAAGGAGTGGCTTATAAAAATTATTTTAATAACGATGCGCTCATGTTCACCGTGCCGGGGAGAGATAAGCGTCTGCCTAATAAGCGCGAAGTCATGGCATTTCGCACCGACGACGGCAATGTGCCCACAGCCATCGACACTCGTTTCCTCAAAAAGAATCGACTCTACCAGCTCCAAGTCGGTAATGATAACGTCGCGGTGATCACCTCACCTGCGGGTGCCTCCCGAGCCTACCTCGTCGGTAAGGTCGTGCTGAAGAAGCAGATCAGCCAAGTGGAGCTCGTAGATACAAATGGAAACCTATGGAAGCTAACCGAGTCTGGACTGGCTAAGAAAGGCTCTGACGAGGTTCTCAAACGCTACCCTTCCCACCAGTCATTCTGGTTCGGCTGGCACGCGCAGTTTCCTAATACTCGCCTCATCAAGTAGTCCCTATCCCTGCGACTGAGAAATCCTCTACATACATGCCACTATTGACAGCATAGCCTTGCTATGGGAAAACTTCACGCGATGACCGATCACACCCATCGCGCTTGCACCCATCGCTCTGTAATTCTCCCCACCCGCCCTCTTGTGGTGGGCTCGGTGGCGACTATCGATGAGCTAGCTGGCCTTCAGCCCGAAGGTCTACTCGACTGCTGTGATCTACTAGAAATCCGACTCGACGGCATGACCGAGCACATGAGCACACTCAGCGGTGAGCTCGATAAGCTGACCCAGCTCACTGACTGCCCACTACTCTTCACCGCTCGCGGCCCAGAAGAAGGTGGTATTATCGACCTGAGTGCTGAGGAAAGATCGCAGCTGCTACTCGCTGTCGCCGACCATGCCACGTGGATCGATGTCGAGCTATCTGCCTATGAGGACCTGTCAGCCACGATCAGCGATCTACGCGAAAAAGGTATCGGGCTGATCCTCTCCTATCACAATTTCGAACAAACACCCACTGAGGCAAAGATGCAGAGTATCGTCGACAGGGCGCAGACAGCAGACATTGTCAAACTAGCCCTCAGACATCACCAAGCCTCCGACTTCAATGCCTGTATTGGCATCCTGCAGAGCAACGATCGTCCGATGTCGATGATGGGCATGGGTGCACTCGCACCTGTTTCGAGAATGCTCTACGCCCAGCACGGCTCACTGCTCAATTACGGCTACCTCGGCGATGCTCCTACAGCCCCCGGCCAATGGCCAGCAAAGCTGCTCAAGCAAGCGATCGCCAAGCTTGACCCAGTATAGCGCTCAAAGGAGTCATCGTAGACTCCTCTACTCCATCTTCTGATTAATCACCTTGATAGGTGCGTCAGGCATAGCGCTAAGGAAGGTCTTACCGTATGGCTTCGTCACCACTCGATTATCGAGCATCACGACGATACCACTGTCCTTGGCCGTTCGAATGAGCCTGCCCACGCCTTGTCGCAGCTTAATGGCTGCCTCAGGCACAGAGTATTCGATGAATGAATTCCCACCCTGTAAGTCAATGGCCTCTAGTCGTGAAGCGGTGAGTGGGTGATCAGGCACGGCGAATGGAATACGAGTGACAATGACATTAGACAGTGCCTCACCAGGCACATCCACCCCTGCCCAGAAGCTATCGGTGCCAAAGAGCACGCTATTGATGTCCTTGCGGAAAGTTTCCACCATCTTATGTCTCGCCATACCGTCGCCTTGGAGCAGTAGGCGCCAGTCATTATCCCAAAAGAAATCTTCCATCTTTGCAGCAACATTGCGCATCAATCGGTAGCTGGTAAATAGCACGAATGCCTTACCTTCCGTGTATTTGAGCACTCTACCAATCCAGTGAACCAGCGCGTCCTCATACTTAGGGTCACTGGGGTCTGGCATCGACTTGATCACGTAGATCTTCATCTGCTCCTTATAGTTAAAGGGGCTGCCGATCTTTACTGCTCTCGAGCTCTCGGCTCCAATGCGCTTTCTAAAGTAAGAGAGCTCATCATCCCCCGTGCCGAGTGTGGCACTGGTCATAATACAGGTGCGTCCCTCACCGAACATCATGCGCCTGAGTAAGTCGGCTACATTGACAGGTGCTGAGTGAATACTAAGTGAGTCACCATCACGCCCGCCTTTCTCTACCCAGTAGACGCTCTCCTCATCAGTCTGATCAAGAAATATGCGAGTAGAAGCATGTATTTCACGCATCCGTCTCGCACCATCCATCAGCTCGGACTTCGTCGTCGAATCTTTCTCTAGGGCGTCAGCTGCCTCCTCGATGGCTGTCCAGAACTGGCGCAGTGGCTCCGCCATATTGTTTTCGACAAAGTCAGGCTTACGCACGCGAAATTCCTTACTGAACTTACCAAACTCCACAGTATGCTCCACATTCTCGTAGAATTCATCCGCTGCATGCAGCACATTCTCGGCTGCCTTCATCGACGCCGCATGTCGTAACGATCGTAACACACCCTTGCGGTTCTTAGGATTATACAGCCGCTGCACCTCGAATTTAATGGCAGCATGACTCTGCCGCAGCCCTAGCTGGCTCGCTGCTACCTGCTCCATGGTGTGAGCCTCATCGAAGATCACAAAGTCATCGGCAAAAAGATAGCCATTATCATCAGAGCCCAGCTCGCTGAGGGCAAAGAGAGAGAAGAAGAGTGTGTGATTAACCACTACAATGTGGGCATCCTCCATTACCTTGCGCGCCTGCTGATAGAAGCAGTTGCCATTTCGCCCGCAGGTGCGAACGGTGCAGACACTACCATCACTACAGACCTGCGCCCACACCTTCGGACTAGGGATAAAGTCGAGATCGGACTTGGTGCCATCCTGTGTGCCCTCTGCCCAGTTCCAGATAGCCTTCAGCTCTTCACCCTCACTGGTGCTAAAGAGGTCTCCAGTCTGATCCATCGCGCGGCGTAGTCTCAGTGGGCAAACATAATTCCCTCGCCCCTTCAGCAGAGCCGCACGTAGCCCGCCACCGAGGATCTTATTAGCCAGTGGGATATCCTTATTAATGAGTTGCTCCTGAAGGTTAATCGTATGGGTAGAGATAATCGCCTTGCGCCCACTCTCTAGCGCATAAGTCGCTGCTGGAAGAAGATAGGCTAAGGATTTCCCAACACCCGTGCCAGCCTCGGCACAGAGCACATTCCTATCCTCAAGAGCCTCTGACACGGCAACGGCCATCTGCTGCTGCTCAGGGCGAAATTCAAAATCGGGAGAAGACGACAGCCCACCAGTTTCAGAAAACATAGCGCCCATTTCTTGCGTGAGTTTCCCTGGTCCCGCGCCTTCTTCTGCAAATCCGATCATGCTAGGCGTATTGATAGCGATAGATGCCACCCTTTGACATGAAAAAATAACCCCTTCACCATAGATAGCTCACTTCAGGTGGCATTTATGGTAAACCATAAACACAAAAAAGCTTAGGCTCCAAAAAGTGCCTAAGCTCAGTATGTTGAAATGATTCGGCTAGTAGCTTAGTTTCCAATAACTTCTATATCGATGACACCTGCACCGCCACCACTTGGCACCGGCATACCAGCGGCTCCACCGTTGCCGATACTGATGCTCATGCTGTTATTCGATGACTGGCTTTCAAGCTGGTTTCTGTATTGCTCTAGCTGCACGTCACTGAGGATATCACTGACACTCTCGACTTCGTCGTCGATGGTGCTTTCTTGGTTATTATT
>JALZUH010000116.1 GCA_023301645.1 Akkermansiaceae bacterium | reverse complement strand
CCATTGCCCCATTTGGCATTAGCAGTCTGGACATTACGACGGGTTTCGGCTTCGTCGATGATGTCATCATGGACGAGTGTGGACATGTGGATGAGCTCTAGGATGACACCAATTTTGATATGGGTGTCCTTGACTCCACCAGTGGCTCCACCTGCTAGGATCGATAGGATAGGGCGAATACGCTTACCACTGGTATTGCAGATATATTCGACATAGTCAGCTACAGATGGGTCAAATGCCTCTACTTGGCTCTTAATTTGTGCTTCTACTTCCTTCAGTTCCTTTTTCACCATTTGGAAAGGAATTTTAGACTGTTTGCTAAATTGTGTAAAAGACATGTAAATTGTTGTTATGTAGAAGCTGATGAACCACACCAGTGAGGAAAATGCAATGATTATCCTATGTTTATGACGGTTCTTAGGAGTGGTTTTTAAGGCGTCGAACCGAAGTGATATCGAGCACTTTCGAGAATGCCGCAGGATATCTCGTTAAAGTCGAGTGAGGAGGTGTTGATCTCTATGTGGGCTGACTTTTCGTAAATGGGGAGGCGCTCCTTGAGCATTGAGTTGATTTTAGCGAGTGGGTCCTCACAGTTGAGTAGTGGGCGGTTTGAGGCTCTCGATGTCCGCTGGTAGATGACCTCTGCATCACATGAGAGTAGCACGACGAAGCCTAGCTCTCTGAGTAATGCTTGGTTTTGCTCGCGTATGGGCATGCCTCCGCCCGTGGCGATGATGTGGTGGTTTGTATTTTGCTGGATGATCTGCTGCAAGATACCTGTTTCTAGATCTCGAAAGGCTGTTTCCCCGTCTTCTTTAAAGATCTCGGGGATGCTTTTGCCTGCTTGTTCCTCGATGAGGTGATCGGTGTCGATGAAGTGATAGCCAAGACTCTTGTGGAGCTCCCTTCCTACTGATGATTTACCACAGCCCATGAAGCCAATAAGGATGATGTTGTGCATCTTATTGCTTGGTTGACTGCTGGCTTGGTTCATTAGGAGAGGGTGGTGAAATGTTATCTATGGATTGAGTGCGGTGCCTGCGAATTGAGTCTTAATGCTAGTGAACGCGAAAGTTCACAGGTCTCGTTCCTAAGGCGACTCAAGAGGAGCGTGCCACATGATCATACAAGAGTCAAATATCATGCGGTAGGATGGCGCATTCTGCAGTCAGGTTGATTGTTATCTCGCTCTCGGGTGAATTGGGCTTCTACTTTGTAAGTTTATAGGTTAGGAGTCGGCTGTGAGTGAAACACGTATCATCGATGCCTCCGATCCGTCGGAGCAAAATAAAGTAGTAGAAGAGGTAGCCGCATTACTTGATGCTGGCGAAGTGGTAGCACTCCCTACTGAAACCGTCTACGGACTGGGTGCTGATGCTTTAAACGCAGATGCGGTGGCTAAAATTTTCGAGGTGAAGGAACGTCCTGAGTTTGACCCTCTTATCGTGCATGTAGGTTCTTATGAGCAAGTCGATGAGGTGGCAGATGTGCCTGAGGAACTCAGAGAGATTGTGAATAAATTAATGAAGGCACACTGGCCGGGGCCGCTCACGCTGATTTTACCTAAAAAAGACTGTGTTCCTGACATCGTTACTAGTGGCTTGCCAACGGTAGGTGTGAGAATGAGTGCTCATCCAGTGATGAAGGCTGTGACACGTAAGCTCGGGAGACCGATCGCAGCACCGAGCGCTAATCGCTTCGGCCGTATTAGTCCTACCTCGGCGTCAGCTGTGGTGAAAGAATTAGGCGGGCTGATTCCTACTATTGTTGATGGTGGCGCCTGCCGTGAGGGACTAGAGAGCACGATCATTCGCCCTGAGGCAGGTGAGAAGCGCCCGACCCTTCACATGCTTCGCCCTGGACCTGTTACCAAGGAGATGCTACAGCGCTTTGGTCGCGTAGAGCGTCCGAAGCGAAACCGCTCCAATGAGGCTCCTGAAGCCCCCGGGCAGCTCGCCAATCATTATGCTCCATTGAAGCCCTTAAGACTGTGTAGAGATTTTAATGATTTTAAACCTGAAGAAGGTAAGAAGTATGCCCTACTGAGTTATTGTGGCTCTGAGAAGGCAGGCTTCATAGATGCTTATCCGTGGGATCTAGTAGAAGAGCTTTCTCCGGGAAATGGTAAGCTTGCTGAGGCGGCTGTTCGTTTTTTCTACCTATTGCGTAAGCTTGATGAGAGTGACGTGGATGAGATTATTGCTGAGCCTCTTTCTGAAACAGGTCTTGGTGTAGCCATAATGGATAAGCTACGCCGTGGTAGCACTCGTCATTAGTCCTGCTTGGTAGTCTTGTTTTTTGAAAACTCCTGATCGGTTTATATTATGCTGAAGTCTCTCATGAAAGTATCTGGCTTTACGGCCATTAGCCGTGTGCTGGGGTTCTTGCGCGATATTATGATCGCGAGATACTTGGGTTCTGGATTGCTGGGAGATGCTTTTTTCTCGGCATTTCGCTTTCCTAATCTGTTTCGCAGAATTTTCGGGGAAGGGGCCTTCAATGCTGCTTTTGTGCCGATGTTTGGCAGGAAGCTAGAGAAAGACGGCCAGCCAGAGGCGATGAGCTTTGCCTCAAATGCCTTTTCCACCTTACTGGTGATGCTCATCGCCCTGACCTTGGTGGCGATTCCGTGCATGCATTGGATTATGGGAGCTGTTGTCCCAGGCTTTAAGGCGAAGACCGAGCTAGCTCTGGTGAGTGGTGTTGGTGGTGATTTTGTTCAGCGAGAGTCCTTTAGCATGCCGGTGGATGGTAGTAGCCATCTTTATCTCACTTCACCAGCTGGGGCAGAGGGGTATCATCTGGAGAATATTCGTTTGATTGAGGAGAAGCCACTAGAGCTGCCGAAGTTTTTTGGCAATGGTGAGAGGGGCGAGAGTGTATCACTGGAGGTTGTAGCTGAGGGGTTCTCTGCTGCAGAGGCGCTGAAGGCGAAGCAGGATGAGCGTGATCCACGTCCAGCGCTGGAAGGCTTCACCAACACGGGTGAGCCAAATGCGAGCAAGTGGGTAGTAGATACTAGTGGGCAGGCTGAAATCAGGCTGGCTAAGGGGCATAGCTACGGCTGGCTGGAAGGTGATCTCGTCAGGTGGGTAGCTGCTGCAGAAGCTGCTCATGATAGTAAGCTGAAGATGTATCGTAACCACCCAGATACTTTTGGCCTCACTGTGACGCTCTCGCGTATTACTTTCTGCTATTTGCTCTTTATGGCGCTGGTGGCTCACCTCAGTGGAGTGTTAAATACGTTTAAGATTTTTGGCGTTCCGGCAGCGGCACCTATTTTACTCAATCTTGTCTTTATTGTCGGCTTAGCGGTCTTTGTCGCGGGCATGAAGTCCGAGCTGCCAGCCCACGTGCTGGCTTGGTGTGTGGCTATTGCAGGGGTGCTGCAGTTTGCGATGCTCTTTGGTGCTTGTCGGGTTAATGGCTACGGGATCGCTTTACAGAAGCCAGTCTTTGATAGCTCAATTAAGAAGCTTTTCCTACTGATGGGGCCGGGGATTCTTGCCGCGGGGATTCAGCAAATTAACCTCCTCATTGGTGGTATTATCGCGTCCTTCCAGCAGGGGGCTATCTCATGGCTTTACTATTCCGATAGGGTTTACCAATTACCATTAGGAATGATTGGTATAGCACTGGGCGTGGTGCTCTTACCCGAGGTGACTAGGCTGGTGCGAAAGGATGATCTCAAGGGGGCTTCAGATAGCATTGTCCGTGGTATGGAGCTGGGCTTACTCATTACATTGCCTGCTGCTATTGCGATGCTGGTGATCCCTATCCCGATGATTAGCGTGCTATTTCAGCGCGGTGAATTTAGCGCTGATGATGCCCAGCAGACCGGAATGGCACTGAGAGGCTTCGCACTAGGGCTTCCCGGCTATGTGCTCATTAAGGTGCTACAGCCAGGGTTCTTTGCCCGAGAAAACACACGTGAACCGATGATGATGGCAGCCATTACCGTGGTGGTGAATATTGTAGTTAGTTTGTTGCTTTTTGCACCACTGGGTCACGTCGGAATTGCTATTGCTACGACG
>JALZUH010000115.1 GCA_023301645.1 Akkermansiaceae bacterium | reverse complement strand
AGATGGCATGTAGAGTAACACCGAACGCTCACGAACTATCAGCCCAAGGCTGATTATAAAACCCAGCTCTATGCTGCGCGTAATGACACAACAAACATGCAGCTCGCTCACGAGCAAGACAACCGTAGCAACTCAAACACAAACCTTTAGCACTCAACCTAGCAGGAACCTTACAAATCTTGCATAATTATGAAAATTCACCTTTATTTCACAAATAAAGATGAATATAAGCACATAAGTATTTTTTGAATCTCAACAACTCTGATTCACAACACCTAGTTTATTGACCAATCCACCCGCAAAAACATGGCCTCAAATTCATCTCCAAAAAACCCTTTCAAAGTCGCTGAAGCATCAACTGGTTCTGAGAAACTCGCTACAAAAATTGTTGCTCCAGATACAGCATCACCTTTCAAAGCAGCAGAAAGCACACCTTTCAAAATTTCAGAAGACACAGCATCCAAATCACCTGATGTAAATCCTCAAGGCTCCGCAACTCCTGCCATGCCTGCATCATCTGCCTCTGAAAACGACTCTAGCTCAACAACAGAGCAATCAGACACATCTGTGTCAGCTATGTGCCTCAGAGCCATTTACGGAATCACTGAGAATCCAGATACCCAAGGCCTCATCGAGAAAGCTAATACACTAGATGGTGTGAAAAACCTAACTCAGATATCTCTAGCAGAAGCACAAGCCATCGAGCTCATCAAAACGCAGCAATTCGGCCTAGCGCAGTGTGACAGCATCAACATTTCAGTAGACAATGGTGACCTCAACTTCATCACAGTTAACGACACTCATCTTGCAGTTATCACTGAATCAGGATTTCAGCCAGGAGTCAGAGAAACAATCACCTTAACGGCTGAGCGCATCTCAGAAATCAGCTAGTCGACACTCCCCCTTGCCTAGCATTCCTCACTTTTTGAAAAAATCATACTAGTAATAACGCATGACTAGCATATCTATCAGCAGTCAAAAAGGAGGTGTAGGCAAAACCACACTGTCTGTAAATCTAGCCTACTCATTTGCCAAACTTGGTAAAACGCTCATTATTGACAGCGATCCAAATGGCTCTGTGGGTCACCTGTATCAGCGATTAGACCCATCACTGAAAACAATCAGTGAGCCAGGCTATCAGCCTAGAGGGCTCTACAACATGCTCACTGACAGCGAGCTATCGCTCGCAGACTGCATCATCGAAACCGCACCCAACAGCCCCTCTCTTCTCTTTGCGGGCACTGTTGATGCTTATGAAACCCTAGAAGAATGCCCAGCAGCAAACTTCGAGTCTGGCCTCGGCATCCTACTAGAACAAGTAAGTGACTTAGGCTACCAATATGTCATTATCGACACAGCCGCAGGCTTATTTAAGCCTTCACGAGCCGCTATTAAATGTAGCGATTTCGGCCTGATCGTGCAGCACCCCTCACCAATCAGTGATCACACCGCGCAGCAGGGAATGCGCATGTATGACAACCTCATTCGTCAGAGCCAGCAGCTGAAACAAATATCTATTGTTTTATCCATGGTCGATGAAGCTGACGACTCAGCCGCTATATCAAAAATCCGTCTCCGCTATAATAAATTGTCAAACATCCAGTGCTTAGATCAGGTCATCACCAAAGACCCCATTTACCAAAAAGCAGCGCAGTTCGGCTACTCTGTATCTTCAATGTCACAATCGTCTTCAGTCACAGATCAAATTGACGCACTAAGAGACGAAATCTGGCGTAAATCCATTTGATAAATGCTACAGTTCCCCTGCCCTCATTGTGATGTGTTACTCGAGTTGACTACCAATATTTGTGTAGGTGACACCATTTCAGGCAAATGTAATAACTGTAATCACCCTATTAAACTCGAACTTGTCATTGACTACACCGCGACAAATCGCGCAGCTAATGACGATAACTAAAGTTAAACATTGCACCTCACCTCAAGCATCAAAAAGTATTATTCTCTAACAATAAGCAAACCTCTTTTTGATCACATCATTAGAGATCATCTAAACGATAAAGTATACAGTGTTGCTCTACAGCAGTGCTTATGATGAGATCCTCATTGATACCCTCCCCATTTCTTCCTCCCATAGTAAGCAGAGACAGCATGATTAAGTTTAATTGCCCCATATGTAGCACCTCACTCGAACTCGACAAAAGCTTCGCAGGAGTATCAGCAAACTGCCCCTCCTGTTCTAGCTTGATCACAGCACCTAGCCTGCCCGACCTGAATCAACAGGTCATAGATCAAAAAAATGCCGCCACTCTAGCAAAGCAACAAGAGCTTGTAAAACTGGAAACTGCCGCACACCGGAAAGCAATCGCAAGAGAAAAGGAGCTCGCCAAAATAGAAGCGGCACACCTTGCAACACAAGAAGAACTCGCGAAGCAAGAAGAAGCAACTCGCCAGCAAGAAGCCGCCAGACAGGACGAACTCGCACACATCGAAGCCAAAACTCTCGCTAAGCAAGAAGCACTCGCCCAGCAGCAAGAAGCCGCCAAGCAGGACGAACTCGCACGCATCGAAGCCGCAACTCTCGCTAAGCAGCAGAAACTTGATGCTCAAATAGAGGCCGCTCGCCAAGATGAACTCACTAGGCAAAATAAGTTAGCACAACAAGAAGAAGCTTTAGCACTCAAACAAGATGAACTCGCCAGACAAGAGCGAGAAATCCTTCTAACAAGACCGTCAACTCAAGAAAGTGTCACCCAACAAACCCCGGAGACTCTTGCTAAAGAACAAGAGCTCATTCGCAAGGAAGAATTGGTCAAGCAACTTGAAGTCACTAAACAACTTGAATTTGCCCAACAAGAAAAAGAGCTAGCCATTCAAAGAGAGCAGCTAGCCAGCGAACGAGATGCTGTATACCAAAAAGAAGTAGCTAAAATCGAAGAGCTCAGCCAAAAAGAAGAATCTCTAGAGCAACTAAAGCTGGAAAAAGAACAGGCTCTCAATGAACTGCAGCAAAGCCTAACACTACAAGCGGACGAACTCAACCATCACAAGGAGGAAGTTAAGAAGAAGGTCTTGATCAAGCAACAAGAGTTAGCTGAGCAAGAGCAAATGATACGAGCTAAGGAAGAGGAGTTAGCCCGTAAAGCAGCATACATTAAAGAACATGAGCAGGCAAAGCAGCAAGAGCTATCCGAGCAACGAAAAGCTCTAGAAGAAAAGCAAATCATGCTTTCTCAGCAGGAGGAAGCCGCGCGCCAAAAGGAAATTGCCGTGCAAAAAGAAATTGCAGAGCAGAAATCTAACGCCCTCGGTCAAAGAGCTGACCTAGCCTCAATAACTGACAAAACACAGCAAGAGGCATTAGCTCAGCAACAAGAACTCGCCAAGCAAGCAGAAGCCTTAGTTGCCAAATCTGAAGAGCTAGCACTACAAGAACAAAAAATCTCTCGCAAAAAATTAGAACTCACTGAACTAGAAGACCAGACTCAACAAAAACTGCTCGCACAACAAGAAGAGATCAAAAGACACGAGGCTCGCACACTTGCCAAACGAGAAGAGCTACTCAAACAAGAAGAACTCGCCAAACAAGA
>JALZUH010000114.1 GCA_023301645.1 Akkermansiaceae bacterium | reverse complement strand
CTGACTCCGAATTTGCCAACAAAACCTGTGCGGTAGCCCGCAGCTTTGAGTTGTGCTGGGTAACTATCGGCGAATTCTTCTTTGGTGAGGCTTCTGTTGTAGGGGTAGGTGAATCCAACTTGGTGATCTGAGAAGTAGCGCCCAGTAAACATGGTTGTTCGGCTCGGCATACAGATGGCTACAGCGTGGTAGGCATTATCAAAGGTGATACCATTGGCAGCTAGCTGGTCAATGTGAGGTGTGACAACATCGGTTCTTCCGTAGCAACCTAGTGTGTCCCAGCGTTGGTCATCTGTAAGTAGGAAGACGATGTTGGGTCTGTTGTCATTGTCATTGGCGAGGGAGGCTTCTTTAGCCGGTTTTTGATCTTGGGCACTGATAGTTAAGCTCATCAGAGTGCTCAATATCAGCGAAGTTGATAATAAGCGGGGTGTATTGATTTTCATGAGGGTGAGTGTATAGATTTTTAAAAGTATAGATTAGCTTTGCTCAGATGCTTATGGGGTTTTCTTGAGTGTTATTTTTTTGTCAGCTTTAACACTGAGCTTGATCGCTTGCTGGTCGCGGATGACCTTGAGGGTGATCTCTGGAGAGCTGGTTTGCTTCAGCGTGCTAGTGAATTGGCGAAGTGTGCTCACACTGTGGGTGTTGATCGCTTGGATGAGGTCTCCTGTTTTCAACCCTGCTTTATAGGCTGGGCTGTCTTCGGGGACTTGCTCTAGTGGGATTCCGCCTTCTTCCTTGCTTACGCCATAGGCTGAGAAGTCACTGTCAGTAAGGCTGCCAAGTGTTGCGCCCATCCATACGGCACCAGTAGGGTGAGACTTGCTCTTCACGGATGGTTGTTTTTTGGCTTTTACAGAGCGTGCGAAGTTAGGTGTGCGCGCGATGGATTTGAGTGCAGGTTTTTTTACACCGAATTGATCCATAGGGAAGTTTTTGAAGCCTGCTTTTAGGGCAGGCGAGCCTGCTTTGACCGTGAAGTCACCACTGGCGGGGTCGGTGAACATAGGGTCGCCAAACATTGAGTTTTCGTCCCATTTTAATTTACTCGAAGTATTCATTACGAGCTTTTCAGATATACCGTAGAAGTTACGGTCAACACTCACTTGATCTGTGTATGGCTCGGCCATACGAGCGGCTTTGTGAGGTATCATGAAAATGTTGTTATACACTTCGTCACCACTCTTTTTATACCATACATGAGGGTGGAAGCCATTGTAGGCAGCGATGTTGTTCCATGCTTTACGGCGGAAGCCTTCACGGAATTTAAGACCACCATTGAGCATGAGGTTATTATAGATGTCATAGTTAGACGAGCCGTCATCAAGGTCGATATCCCAGCCGTGGTCACAGCGCCAGCGGCTATTGCGAATCGTCGTGGTATGCATAGCGTCGAGGAATGGTAGCTTGGGGTCGGCGTCGATAGCTCGCTGGGATTGGCTGCGATCTGGGTGCCAGAATCGGTCGCGACCCCATGAGTTGAACGAGCCGTGGTCGTGGGTTTCGAGAACAGTATCAAAGACATCGCAACGCTCGATGAGGTGTCCACCCCATGCTCCGTCACCAATGTTAATTCCCGAGCGAGCGCAGTCGTAGATAGATGTGTCGCGGACGGTGTTTTTCATCGTTAAGTCCATAGTGACACCAGCTGGCTGGCGTTCGACACGTCCGACGCCGTGAATGAGGCAGTCTTCGACGACACCTAGTGAGGGGTAGTTGTTGCTTTGAGGGCCTGGGGTGCGGTCGATTTTATCTAAATCATTGGTTTGACGGTATTCAAAAAGAGGGTCGCGAGCTGCCTTGGGGTCGCCGATGAAGCAGACTCCACTGGCTCCAATGTCGTGAATGTGGCATCCTTTAATGAGGGTGCGACGATTGTAGTTGTTAACGAAGATGGCATTTCCTCCAACTTGGTCGAATTCACAATCGATAATGGCTATGTCTTCAGTGCCTGTGAGCATGAATGCTCCTCCTCGGTAAATGGCCCAGTCTGACCTCACCATAGGTTCTTTGGTTTCCATGAAGGTGCGGGCTGCATGACGCACGACGAGGCCGCTAAAGCTTACGTGTTTCACTGGTGCGCTTTCTGAGCCTTTGAATTCAATGAGGTGGGGTAGGCGGACGATCTCTACGGTGGCGGAGTTCAAGTCAGTGCCTTTTTCAGGATAGTAGTAGAGGGTATTGGTCTTGCTGTTGTGATACCACTCACCCGGGGCATCGAGTTCTTCGAAGATGTTTTCTACCATGCGGTAGCTCTTGTGCATGCCCATTTGACGATTGTTTTGCCAGCCTCCTTCGTAGGCGACTGATCCGTCTGCATTTTTACCCGTAATACGGTAGTGGTATCCGCCCCAACGCGAGCGGTGTAAGGCGTGAATGTAGCCGCCTTCGGGGTCAGCCCAGCCTTTGGCTCTTTCGGTAGAAAAGGCATCCGCCGCAAATCCCTGATAAGCGGAGTCTTTTTTCTTAGCATCGTAATTAGGGTAGCGTGCCATGCGCTGGTTATCATCATTGATAAAGAGCTGGTCGATAATTGTCCCTGCTGGGGTTGTGGCTGTGTAGACGCCCTCTAGTCCTTTTTGGGCGCTTGCTTTCCAGTCGAGCTCCAGCTTCGAGCCGCCGCTTATAGTGACAGCTCCTTCATGGGTGGCTCGGTAGGTGATAGGATACTGACTGCTTCCTGAGTCTTTTGCGCTAAAGGTAAGTGTGTCAGCTAGATAGTAGATTCCATCGGCAAGGTGAACTGTTGCGGATTCTTTGCCGGCGACGGCGCGCACTTTCATCTGGGCGGCAGCTAGGGAGTGGAGCGGGGCATTTGCTTCACCACTCGCCGAGTCTGATCCATCAGGGCTGACATAGACATCGAGCCCGAGTGCACTATGGGTATTAAGAATGGCTATAGTGCATAGTGCGGTGATGACTGGGTGATGCGCTTTCGGTGTTTTAGTGTGGCGTTTGTGCATGGGCTTCATAAAATTTTAATGTTAGAAATCTATCTATTTGGATGAGAGGTATTATAATTATACGGCGTCAGCCTCAAAAGATTTCACAGGCAGGAAGTATTTTTTTGAGAATGAATGTGACGGTGTATTCTGATTGAATTAAGTTGACCATTGATCAATATGCTCGCTCTATATCTATCATGATTGCTCGTTTGCGTGGAAATATATTAGAGGCGCTTCCTGGTCGCCTAGTGGTCGATGTCAATGGAGTGGGCTACCTGCTCTCGGTATCACTTACTACCTATGATCGAGTGAATCCCGTTATTGGTGCAGAAGTGGATCTACGCACGCACCTGCAAGTGAGGGAAACTTCGCAAACACTCTACGGCTTTGCTGAGGACTCGGAGCGTGACCTTTTCTTGCTGCTTATCGAGCGAGTCAGTGGTATAGGTCCATCCATTGCGATGGCGGTGCTTAGTGGCATGCCGGTGGATCACTTTAAGAGCTGTGTCGTCAATGGCGATGCCGCCGCGCTTTCTCAGATCAAGGGGCTTGGTAAAAAAACTGCGGAGCGCATTATTCTCGAGCTGAAGGATAAGATCGGCGTGGCTGAGGCGTGGCAGGCGGCTGAAGAGGGAGGTGTCCCTAGTGCTGCAGTCGATGCTGAGTCGGCACTCATCGGGCTAGGCTATAAGCAAGCTGAAGCGCGTAAGGCGGTAGTCGCTATGACTAAGGTGAAGCCGGATTCCTCCACTGAGGATCTTTTGCGCGACGCACTTCGCATGCTCAATTCGTAGAAAGATTCATTGCTAAATTGGGCATTAGCCATAGTCATGGCGTATGTGCTCAGAAATTAGTACAAGGATTTGACTTGAACCTCGCTCGTCCTGATACTAAGTCCAATACAACAAACTCGAAACAATTATGATGGAATCTCCACCTACCCAACTCGATTTCTCCAAGTCTAAAATCAACGCATCCCTTACAAACGAAGAGAAAATTGGTCTCTTTCGTGAAATGGTGCGTATTCGTCGCTTTGAACAGGCGGCACTGAAGTATTACGTGAAAGACGAGATTGGTGGATTCCTGCACCTATACATTGGTCAAGAGTCAGTGGCTGTGGGCACTATTTCGCTCTGCGGCGATCACGATCACGTCATCACAGCTTATCGCTGTCACGCCCACGCGCTCTGTGTTGGCATGGAGATGAACCCCTCCATGGCTGAACTCTTCGGTAAGGCTACAGGAGCATCAAAAGGAAAAGGTGGCTCGATGCACCTCTTTGCACCAGATAAGAATTTCTGGGGTGGTCACGGTATTGTTGCTGGACAGACGCCACTTGGCTTAGGCCTAGCCTATGGATTAAAGTATAAGGAGCTAGAAGGCTGCTGCCTCTGCTACCTCGGAGACGGTGCAGTCAATCAAGGCGCATTCCACGAGTCGCTCAATATCGCAGCACTCTTCGGTCTTCCTGTCGTCTACATTATTGAAAATAATGGCTACTCCATGGGCACAAGTCAGGAGCGCTCTAGCTCATTTAAAGGCTGTCTTGCCCAGCGTGCAGAGGGATATGACATGGACTGGGATCTAGTCAATGGTGAGGATATCTACGAAGTGCGCGCCAAGACACACATTGCTATGGAGCGTGCTCGCAAGGAGTCGAAGCCTACTGTTTTAGAGATCGCTACCTACCGTTACTACGGTCACTCCGTAGCGGACGCTAACCAGAAGAAATACCGCTCTCCAGAAGAAATTGAGAACTACAAGACTTACCATGATCCAACTCGCCTGTGGCGCAGAAAGCTCATTGACGAAGGTGTTTTCACCGATGAGGAGGCAGACGTAATCGATAAGCAGGCCAAGTCAGATGCTGATAATGCAGCGAAGCTTGCCCAGCAGGCAGAGCCACCAACTGTAGACTCTATCTTCGAGGACGTTTACTGGGAGACTGATAATAACACCGAAGCCTCCAATACAGGGCGTCATTTCTTTAATGACTAATTTTTCTGAACCAAAGCTAACAACATTTAACATATCATTTTCCTATGAGAGAAATTTCCTATCGTGAAGCTTTACGTGAAGCCTTTGATGAAGAACTAGAGCGTGATGAAAACGTCGTTCTTCTTGGTGAAGAGGTCGCTGAGTATAATGGCGCATACAAAGTAACTGATGGCCTGTGGTCGAAGTGGGGTAGTAAGCGCATTGTCGACACACCTATTTCAGAAGCTGGCTTTATCGGCATGGGCGTCGGAGCATCTATGCTGGGCGTTCGTCCTGTGATGGAGCTCATGTTTTGGTCATTCCATTCCGTCGCCTTTGACCAGCTAGTGAACAATGCTGCAAATATGCGCTATATGTCAGGTGGTCTTTGTAACTGCCCGATCGTAGTTCGTGGCCCAGCTAATGGCGGCACCTCAGTTGGCGCTACTCACTCACACACTCCAGAAGGGCTTTTTGCAGCTTTCCCAGGACTTAAAGTCTGCTCACCAGCTACTCCAGCTGACGCCAAGGGGCTGATGAAAGCAGCTATTCGTGACAATGACCCTGTCTACGTCATGGAGAACACCATGCTTTATGGAAACAAAGGCCCTGTGCCAGATCCATCTGAGGGCGACTTCGTCATCCCACTCGGTAAAGCTGAAGTGAAGCGTGAGGGCACAGATATTTCACTCATTGCTCACGGTCGTAGTGTGCTTCGTTCCCTTGAAGCAGCAGAGATTCTTCAGTCTGAGCACGGCATTAGCTGTGAAGTTCTTGACCTGCGCTCTATCCGCCCTCTCGATCAGGACGCGATCATGGAGACCGTTAAGAAGACCAATCGTGTTGTTCTTGTCGACGAGAGCAAGCCATTCTGCGGTGTTTCCTCACAGATCACGACACTCATTCAAGAGCACGCATTTGACCATCTAGACGCTCCTATCAAGCGAGTATGCTCACTGGATGCACCAGCCATTTACTCACAGCATATCGAAGACGAGCAGCTGCCAAATCCTAAGCGTATCGTCGCACAGGTGCTAACGATTGCTTAACGCTCTAAATCATCACCTGAGCAAATAGCGACTCAAGTTAGTCTATCCATCAACAAAACCCCCAAGATCAGTCATTGATCCTGGGGGTTTTCTTTGAGGTGGTCACTGGGCTTAGCAGCCCTGTGAGTGAGGCACTTAGCCTTAGTTCTAGATAGAGGACATAGCCGTGGCTGTGCTTAAAATTGATTGCCCTTGGGCACGATGCGGAGTTCTACTCGGCGGTTGGCAGCTTTGCCTGCTACTGTGCTGTTACTCGCAATAGGGCTGCTCTCACCGGCTCCTTGCGTGAGGAGTCTCTCGCCTGATACTCTGCGGCTATTGAGGTCCTGGGCGACGGCTTGTGCGCGGCTAACAGATAAGGTTTGGTTTGAGCCGGTGGATCCGTCAGAGTCAGTGTGACCGGTAATGCTGATGTTCGTTTTGGTATACTTATTAAGCACGAGAGAGACGGACTGAAGCGTTGAGCTGAATTCTGCCTTGAGGGCACTGCTGCCTGAGTTGAATGTGATGTCGCTTGGCATATTGAGGATGAGCTCATCGCCAGCGCGTGTCACACTTACTCCTGTGCCTTGAAGCTGTCTGCGGACTTCTGCTTCTTGGGTGTCCATGTAGTAGCCGATACCACCACCGACGGCGGCACCTGCTACGGCACCTGTAAGAGTGGCTTTCGTATCATCTCCGATCAATACTCCAGCTAGAGCTCCGCCTAGCGCTCCTATTGAGGCGCCTCTGGCTGCTTTGGAAATTTGATTCTCTCCGGTAAAAGGATTAACGGTGGTGCAGCTAGGGAGCGCAGTGGCAATAACTGCAATGGATGTGATATGTAGTAGTGACGGTTTCATGGTGCAGGAAATTTACTCTAAATATAAACTATCGCAAGTGAAGAAAGGTTAGAATTAAGGATAAGTTAAGAGTTGTGTGGCTGAGAAATTCATTTTTTCCATTGCGCCAAGAGTCAGAATACTGAATGATTACAGACGAAATGAAAACTAGACTTCAATTACTCACACTTGCTCTTCTCTCATTAGCATTCTCTTCATGCTGCGGACTCCTCCCTTGTGGTGCTGCGCTTACTGCTCAGAAAGAAGTAACTACCATTAAAGAAGTAACTCAAACAGTTCATGGCACCAATAGATCTTACGATGTCATTAATAAAGTGCCTGTTACTACTTACAAGACAGTGAAGAGCTCTTGTAGAAAGTGTGGTTCAAAATTCTGCCCTAAGCCTAGCTGCTGCGGTATTGTTAGTAAGAAGGTTCTCTCTCGCGCTACTGGCCAAGGTGGAACTGGTGAGCCTCAGATTGGTCTTATCGCGACCATGAAGACATTGGCGCCATAATTAAACTAAGTCATATTTAATTTTCAAAATTTTCTAGAAAGCCGTGGTTTTAAAGCCATGGCTTTTTTATGGTAGCGGCTTTTAGCCTAACATTCAGGTTGGGCGGTGAAATAAGACATGGGTTTTATTAAAAACATCTTGCGCCAAAGCCATTAATCAACGATGTATCAAGCCAAACAACAGTAACTTTTTATGCCTATCAATATCGAAATGCCGAAGCTTTCCGACACTATGACGGAAGGAACTCTCATTAAATGGAACAAGCAAGTAGGAGACACCATCGAGATTGGTGATGTCATCGCAGAAGTCGAAACAGATAAAGCCACCATGGAAATGGAGGCATTTGACGAAGGGACACTGACTTCAGTGCTCGTGGCAGAAGGTGAGAAAGTCGAAGTCGGGGCATTACTCGGCGTCATGCTCGAAGAAGGTGAAGAGCCAGGTGCTGCGGCACCAGCAGCGCAGTCAGCCCCAGCGGCGGCCCCAGCAGCAGCTAGTCCTGAGTCTTCAGCTCCAGCGGCAGCAGCATCTCAGCAGGCAGGCGCTACAGCGACTACTTATGCTAATGGCGACCGTATCAAGGTGTCACCACTTGCTCGTAAGATTGCGGGGGCAAATGGCGTTGATCTAACTACTGTAGAAGGTTCTGGCCCAAGTGGTCGCATTGTTAAAAACGATGTAGAAGGTAAATCTGGCTCAGTTCCAGCTGCCGCATCGGGCGCGCCATCAGCACTAGCAGCATCAGCCACAGCATTGGCCGCATCTGTAAAGAGCAAAACACAGGCTGCTACTCCTGCAGCTCCTAAAGCAGCGAAGGCTCCTGCAGCTATTAACCCAACATTCGGAGGCGAAGATCAAGAGATCCCGCTTACATCGATGCGCCGCATCATTGCTGATCGACTACTTACATCGAAGACGACTATCCCTCACTTCTACCTACACGTAGAGGCTGATACAGCACCGCTCATGATGCTTCGTAAGCAGGTCAATGCGCAGGCTGAGCAGACTCACGGTAACAAGTATAGTGTTAATGACTTTGTGCTTCGTGCTGTTATCAATGCTGCTCAAGCAGTGCCTGAGGTGAATGCTTCATATAATGGTGATAGTATTGTTCAGTTTGCTAAGATCGGTATTTCTGTAGCGATTGCTGTAGAAGAAGGTCTTGTCACTCCTGTGATTAAAGACGCTGCTAATAAATCAATGCTGAATATCTCGCAGGAGGTCAAAGGCCTTGCTGCTAAAGCACGCGATAAGAAACTTCACCCAAGCGACTACGACGGCGGAACGATCACCGTATCTAACCTAGGAGCGTGGGGTATCCAAAGTTTTGACGCTATTGTTAACCCACCACAAGCTGTCATCCTCAGCATCGGAACAATCGTCAATAAGCCGGTTGTCAATGCGAAGGGTGAGATTGTAGCAGGTCAGCGTATGGACATTGGAGTTAGCTGTGACCACCGCGTTGTCGATGGTGCTGTAGCTGCTAAGTTTATCGGTGAGGTGAAGAAGCTCATTGAGAATCCAGCACTCATGTTGGTCTAATTTGACCACACTTTTATCGTGCACGAGTAAGCATTCTGCCTGCCCGTGCTCATTACTCTTTCATTTTTGATGAACTCTTCTCATGTCGTAATAACAGGAGGGGAGGGAGATTTGGCAACTGCCATAGCAAATCGCATGTGTGCGGCTTCTATGGCAGTTTTTGCGCCCGGCAGGGAGGAGCTCGACGTTACTCATGGCGATCAAGTCGGCTGCTATTTTAAGCAGCTAGAGAGCCTTGATTTATTGATCTGTAATGCTGGGGTTACCGTTGATGCTCCACTAGCTAAAATGAGTGAAGCCCAATGGGAAGCTGCCATGGAGGTGAATTTAAAAGGGGCTTTTATCTGCGCGCGCGAGGCGTCACGATTGATGGTGAAGCAGCGTGTAGGGCATATTATCTTTATCTCTAGCTTTTCCGCGCTTCAACCACCCGCTGGACAGGCGAACTACGCGGCTTCTAAGGCTGCTTTACTCGGGATGATGAAGTCGCTGGCCAGAGAGCTAGGGCCGAGAAATATCCGAGTGAATGCGATATTGCCTGGGTTTTTAGAAACGAAGATGACTAAAGATCTTTCGCCCAAGGCGAGGCAGGCAAGTCTACAAAAGCATAGCTTGGCGAGATGGAATACTCCTGCGTCGGTAGCTGATTTCGTAAGCTGTCTGCATACTGATATGGTGCACACCTCAGGGCAGGTGTTTAACCTGGACAGCAGAATTCTCTCGTAGATTGGTTATCTGGATCGAGGGGGCTGTATTTCAATCTAGTAGCAAAAAATAAGCCCCCACAATGCAGTAGCGCATGTGAGGGCTTATGTGATTTTATTAGGGTATGAGCCTTGGTCGCTTATTATCCCATGAGCTCAGGCCAGTCTTCTGTGTGGAAGAACTCGCCTTCTGGCTTGTCGATACGCTCATAGGTGTGAGCTCCGAAGAAGTCGCGCTGCGCCTGAAGGAGGTTTGCAGGAAGACGCTCTGCACGGTATGCGTCGTAGTAGCTGAGTGATCCACCAAATGATGGAACTGGGATGCCATTAGTAGCAGCTAGGGCTACTACTTCACGCCAGTCTTGCTGACCCTTATTGAGGATGTCAGTGAAGAACGGTGCAAGCATGAGGTTGGTAGGAGGGGTCGCTGCCTGATACGCGTCAGTGATGTGATTGAGGAACTTAGCACGAATGATGCAGCCTCCACGCCAGATTTTAGCGATTTCGCCGAGATTAAGATCCCAGTTCTTGTCCTCGCCGACTTTGCTGATGAGGTCGAGTCCCTGTGCATAAGATACGATCTTGGATGCGAAGAGCGCATTGCGAACCTTGGCAACAAGTTCTTCTTTAGGCATGGTAAGATCGAAGTCCCAGTTGCTTGGGCCTTCAAGGATGCCAGAGGCGATCTTACGCTGATCTCTCATGGATGAGAGGATACGTGCTTCGACTGAGCCTGCGATCGTAGAGAAAGGAACGGCTTGCTCGACAGATCCCATGACTGTCCAGCGGCCTGTGCCTTTCTGACCAGCCTTGTCGACGATGAGGTCAACGATGTCTGTGCCTGTTTCAGGGTCTTTTTGCTTGAGGATATTAGCAGTGATTTCGATGAGGAATGACTCAAGTTCGCCAGCATTCCAGTCAGCAAAGATTTCAGCTTGCTCAGCATTACTTAGTCCAGCTGCTTTGAAGATGTTGTATGCCTCACAGATGAGCTGCATGTCACCGTATTCGATGCCGTTGTGCACCATCTTCACGAAGTGACCTGCGCCACCTTTGCCGATGTGAACAACACATGGCTCACCGTCAACCTTAGCTGAGATGCTTTCGAAGATAGGCTGCATGACTTCCCATGTGCTCACTGGGCCGCCGGGCATGATGGATGGTCCCTTAAGGGCACCTTCTTCACCACCTGATACGCCTGCTCCGATGAAGCGCATTCCTGCTTCAGCACAGTATTTGTCACGACGCTCAGTGTCTGTGTAGAGTGAGTTGCCGCCGTCGATGATGATGTCACCTTCATCGAGAAGTGGGATGAGTGACTCGATGACAGCGTCTACAGGACGACCTGCCTGCACCATGATCTGGATCTTACGTGGGCTAGCGAGGCTGTTGACAAAGCCTTCAAGTGTTGCCTCGCCGACAAGCTTCTTGTCTGGGTTTTCGGCGATGAACTCCTCCATCTTAGAGGTTGTGCGGTTGTAAACAGAAACTTGAAAGCCACGGCTTTCTACGTTGAGGACGAGGTTTTGCCCCATTACAGCTAGGCCGATAAGGCCGAAATCAGATTTTTCCATAAGTGTTGTCGGTTGGTTGACCGAATGCGGCATTATCCATGTGAAAAGCAATCACGCAATAGGAACTTGCGTCACAGCGCTTAAAAATCAGGTTTTCATCTAAAAAAAGGGAAAAATGAACAAGCGTATCATCGCTCTTTGAAAAAAATAAGCATATTACTCGTCTGTAGCATGATTATAGTGTTTGTTTGGTGAGGGAATCTCCTGATATTTCGTTGCTACCACATTGCTATGTCGCCTCACTAAGATGAACCTTCCAAACACGATCACACTTTTTCGGCTTGTCCTCACGGCGGTATTTTGCGCAGCTGCCTCTGCGGAAGGCGTGGCGGGTTACGCGATTGCCTTGGTTGCTTTTATTCTCGGAGCTATCTCGGATTGGCTGGATGGCTACTTGGCGCGTAAGCTTAATCTGGTGACCTCACTAGGAAAGCTCTTGGATCCTCTGGCTGATAAGATTCTTGTTAGTTCAGGTTTTGTCTATCTCTCTGCTAAGGGGCTCTGCCCAGTGTGGGTGACAGCTCTTATCATATGTCGAGAGTTTCTCGTCACTGGTATCCGCCAGATTGCCGTGGAAAAAGGCGAGGTCATCGCTGCTGATAAACTCGGGAAGTGGAAGACGGCCTTCCAGTTGACCTTTATTATTACAGCTCTAGTTCATCTTACGCTCGTCACCGTTGTTTCGGACAACAGCCTGATTAAGGCTCTCCAGTTCTTGTCTGATAAAGATCATTTCCTATTCCCGGCATCACTCTGGCCTGCAGTCATGCTTACGGTGATCTCTGGCGGTTCTTATTTCTGGAAAGCACGAGGGCTGCTTCTGGATAAAGAGGGTGAAGACCAGGCGCAATCTCGCCAATAGGAGTTCGGGCTATTTGTCCCTGCTGTAAAACAACGGCAAAATACGGTTGGTTTTTTGTAATATCATCATGCACCGCGCTGTAATGATAAGTTCATGAGTATTTTGAGTTATTCATGAAATAAATCATATCGCTAATACGGATCATAGGATCTTTTCCATTGGGGTATATTATAAATAATAACAATGATGAAAAATCAGCAGTTAATGATGGCCATTTCCTTCGCCATACTAGTTAAGGCGCCTTTGCAAGCCGAAGAGTGGAAAACAAAGACGCAAGAAGAGTGGTCGTCGAACTCGGCTAGCAGTGCGCAGCTGGAGATAAAGGACGGGATGCTCAGAGCCACAGCTGATAGGGCGATTTATAAAAGTGTTTTAAAAAGCTTTGATAGTAAACGTTCACCGAAATCGATAATCGTTCATCAGTCAACGGCTTGGCTTAACTGGCAGGCAGTTAAGGACATGAAGCCTAAGGGTGCAGGGGGAGCTCCTATTTTCATGAAAAAGGCGGCAGGGGATTATTGGTTGTTGAGTATAGTTAATCGTAGTTTGCCCAAAGCAAAGAAGGGTGCAGCACCAGTGAAGCTGGCTGGGTTTGATACTCCGTTTTTGCCCACGACGGATCCTAATCAATTCCTTGCTAAGGGTGGTGAAAAGTTAGGGCAAGGCGGCTACCGTGCATGGCAGAGTAAGGATATGAAAAACTGGGTGTATCATGGTTCCGTAACTACCCGTAAGGGGGCGTGGGCGACTTCTGCTGAATTTGTTGATGGCAAGGCATACATCTACCATGACTACCCTAATGACCAAGACCCACATCTTACCATCGATGAAGATCTGACAGATGGGCTTCCAGGCAAAGAAATGGGCAAGGTTTTCGCTGATCCTTCACACGGTTCTGATTCAGCTGTGATTCGTGATTTAGAAGGTAAGTTCCATATCATCTATGAGGATTGGAGCCCGATTGATGCCAGTGTAAGAGCATGGGATTCGCCACTAGCTGGTCACACGGTGAGCGAGGACGGGATTAATGACTTTGAGATTCTAGCACCAGCGGTGGATGAACGCACAACTCCAACTGGTGAAATCGGCACGTATTTCCATCCACATTGGCATAAGACAGATCCTGAAAATTACCCAGGGGTAGTCGTTCCCGAAGATATTCCCCAGCATAGGATCAAGAAAGGTGGGGTCTTCTCACAAGCTGAATATGAAATCCATAGCCCTGCACAGAGGGCGTATGGCGATTGGTCTGCTATTAGCATAGGGGGGCAGTATTATTTATTTGCAGACTACGATCCCGTAGGTGCAAAGAGTAAGTCAGAAATGAGCGTGGCATGGTTCACGTCTTCAAGTATCGACGAGCAATTTACCTTATGTGGTAACATCGGCTCAGGGCATCCCGAT
>JALZUH010000113.1 GCA_023301645.1 Akkermansiaceae bacterium | reverse complement strand
GTCTGGTTTGCACTAGCGGGACGATATTTGACGAGATTAGTGAGGTAGCAGTCTTCTCGCTTGATACCCATGGCCTGTAGGATGCCTGTAAGCTTCTGGCCTGCTTTGCCGATAAAGGGCTCACCTAGACGCTCGTCATCGAATCCTGGAGCCTCACCGACAATCATGACTTCCGCGTCAGCCGCACCTGAGGAGAATACCATAGTCTGGCGTAATGTGCCGAGTGCCTTAGCAGCAGGGAATCGCGTAGTGTAGCTCTTGAGCTCTGTGAGCTTATCGGCAGGGGTATGAGACGAGTAGGTGATCGGGTCGGCGGTGTCTGGGCTTGCTGACGGCGGGCTTGTCTCTACTGCTTGCTTAGGTGTTGTCAGGAGGCTTTCTGTTACCGCCGTTTGTTGAGCTTGGGTAAGAGGCTTAGTTGCTACTGGGGTAGGACTTGCTACTGGCTTGCCTAGAGCGCGCTGGTAGAACTTGCGTAAAATCTGTCTCGCCTCGTCGTCGATGCTAATATGGCTGCGCCCCTGAGCCTGCAGTTTGCGCAGGTAGGTGATAACGGGCTCGGCACTCATGGACATGCTTCATGGAAACCACAGCCAGGGAGGAACATCACGCATAAAATCATGAAAAGCCTAAAGATGTTCATAGAATCCTTGAAAAAGTCGCACGATTCTTTAAGTTCTACCTGCTTGAGAGATCTCATGGGGAGAGATCAAAGCATTCCTTTTGTAGCTACATCTTTTACCTCTATCTTTATTTATGAACCAAAGAGTCAACGGCGTATTGACGCTTCTCGTTATCTTCGCGGCAGCATTTTCTTCGGTGTTTCTGCTCAAAAACACACAGCACGGTCAGCGGCTGATTGATAAGCTCAGCGCAGCCCAAGGTGGTAGCGGCTACAGTAGTGAAGCATATCATTTACAGGCGGATCGCTCAATTGATCTTAGCCAAGTGGAGGTCTTAGAGGCGATTAATCGTGAAAGTGCCGCACTGGTAAAGGCTGTGGTCCCCTCCGTGGTGAGTATTGATACCAAGGGGGTGCAGAATCAGAGTGTCAGAGATGTTTTTGGTAGGACATGGGTGCAGCCGCGCGCTGTGCAAGGGCAAGGTTCTGGGGCTATTGTCACCCGTGAGGGGCATGTCTTGACGAATTATCACGTGGTGAAAGGCGAGCCTGTCATAAGTGTCACTATGCACGATGGCAGCATTCATGAAGCTAGAGTGATAGGTGCTGATCCCGCTGTGGATATTGCGGTATTGAAGATCATCGACAGTGGGCCTTTTGTTCCTCTGAAATTCGGCGATTCTTCACAGGTAGAAGTGGGTAATATCGTTTATGCCGTTGGCAGTCCCTTCGGGCTAGGTGAGTCGGTAACAGATGGTATGATCTCTGCCAAGAAGCGCTCCTTTACCGATAGTCAGGTCGACCTCTTGCAGACCTCGGCAGCGATCAACCCCGGTAACTCGGGTGGGCCTTTAGTGAATATTTTTGGTGAAATTGTTGGTATTAACTCACGGATTTACTCCACGGATAAAGATAATCCTGGCTTTCAGGGGATCGGGTTTGCCATTCCGTCCAATGATGCGCTTAAGACGATGCAAGATATCCTTGCTCGCGGGCGTCCCATCCGAGGCTTCTTGGGTATGGCGCTCGCTGATATGGGTCCCAATGCCCGCCGAATACTCGACTATAGTGATGAGCCAGGTGTTCGCATCAGCCGTATCTTGCCTAACTCACCTGCCATGCATGCGGGCTTATTAGAGAATGATATCATTATCTCCTTTGGTGGTGAAAAAGCGACGAATACTCGCCGTGTTATTGCTCTGGTTCAGCAGAGTAAGGTAGGCTCTCACGTTGAGCTGGAAGTCTGGAGAGATAAAAAGAAGATGGTGCTCACCAGTATCATTGGTGAGGCAGATGAAAAAACGCAGGTTGGTATGGCTGAGCCGAAAGATACTCTCGATATCAAGTCGGTGCTCACCGCCATCGGCCTCTACGTGAGAGATGTATCAGCCAAAGAGCAAGAGCAGGGGCTGAGAGGTGTCATTGTGGCAAGGGTCGATACCAAAAGCTCGTTACATGGAAAGCTCCAAGAAGGTGATGTTGTCCGTGCGATCAATGGTAACTACGCATTTAATAGCAAGGACTTCCTCACGCAGCTAGCTCAGTCGGCTACTATCCAAGATACTGAGCTATTTGTCCTACGTGGAAAGGCAAGAATACGAGTCACTATCTCAAAGGTCGAGTAAAGTGATGTAATGCTATGATATCGCTGCTCATCATTAATATGAGTAGTGATGCTGTGTGGATGTAGTTGATCTGCTGGTAGACTGGGTAAAGAAGTAGTTTTGATGGCTTATAAGCAGGAATTCTAATTTACTCCTTTACTCGGTAGTAAGGTTTGCCAATATGCGCAGTCGTTTTTATTAATGAACGCAGCGGTCTAACAGCTGCAATGTGTTATTAATAAACGCTAGTCACACTTACCATTATCTATACATTACTCATTACTTAAACTATGAAACTAATTTCTACTAGTATCACGAAGGCTTCAATTATCGCATCGTCCGTAACCTTACTTTCGTCGTCATCATTGTTCGCCGCAGAAAAGAAGAGCGTTCTTCAGACTTACGTTATTGCTGGTGGTTGGCCAATGATCCTTATTGGAATTCTTATTCTATGTCTCATTGCATTGTGTGTGTTTAATTTCATGAACTTGAGCAAAGAGAAGTTTTGCCCAGAGAATCTCAAGGCCGCTCTCATGGATCACATGGTAAACTGCCGTATTCGCTCAGCCATCGAGCTAGGTGCTTCACACCCAAGCTACCTCGGCCGCATGCTCGCATACGCACTTCCTAATGTAGATGCTCGCCGCCTTGAAGACCTCGGCCGTGAAGGTGTTGAAGATGCGATTGCAGATTTCAGCATCAATGAGAACCGTAAGAACATGACTCTCATTAACTACATCTCTCTTATCGCTCAAGCGGCTCCGATGATCGGTCTGTTTGGAACAGTTTTTGGTATGGTGGGTGCATTCGCAACACTATCTAGTGGTGACGGCTCAGCTGACCCTTCTTCACTTGCGGGTGATATTTCAGTGGCTCTACTTACCACACTTTGGGGACTAGTGACTGCTATTCCTGCACTTGTTACTTACTTCGTCTTTAAAAATAAGCTCAATAACCTTGTGGCAGAATGCCATCACAGTGCTGAAGAGCTTATCAATGCATCTATTCAGACCGTTAACGGTGATGCACACCTTGCTAAGATTCCTGAGGGTCTTGCAGGTTAATTGATCGATACAACACGGAGCTCTCTATCACTGATCGATAGATGTCAAAGATAGCGAGCTCTCTGTTATACTTATTTAAAAGCACTCTATAATCGCAATATAGCACTCAACAGCACGTATTATGGCATCGAAAAAACTAAGGAGACAAAGCTCCGATGAAGGTGACTTGCAGGTAGACATGTCGCCAATGATCGACATGGTGTTCCTGTTGCTTATTTTCTTTATTGTAGCGTCTACGGTCGTTGTGGTGAAACAGGACCCTAAAGTGGATCCTCCGGTTGCTAAGAACTCTAAAAAAGCGAAGGACGGAAAAGGCCGTATTGTTATTAATGTCCGCAATGATGGCACATTTGCAGATGAAGTCGCTAAGCAAGAGTTTGCTGATGTGAATCAGCTCTCTGAATACATTACACAGATGAAAGATATCCAAGAGGGTAAGGGGCTCAAGCCACTGCTGCATTTGCGCGGCGATAGAGGCGTGACCTTCAATTATATCCGCACCGTTATTAGAGCATCTTCAAGAGCGGGAGTTGATAATGTTATCTTCTCTGTCTTCGGCTTTGATAAAAACTAAACACTCGAAATTGAACTACCATGTCTCGTAAAAAGAAATCTGACAATTTAGAAGAGGACGAACCAGGATTGGACATTTCATCACTCATTGATGTATGTTTCCTGCTTTTGATTTACTTCTTGGTGACTACGACGATTCAGCCGCGTGAGCAGGATCTCAAGATGGCTCTGCCTTCTGATTCGAGTAGCTCTGCGCCACTTGATTTGGCTCCGATGTTTATCCGAGTGGATCAGTCCGGTAAGGTTTGGGTTAATGCTGGCAAAGCGGGAGAACTCGTCGAGTCTGATCCAAACATCCATCATTTACCTGAGCTTACGAGCCGTCTGACTACATACGTCTCGACAGCGAATGCTGGAGCTCAAGAGCCTGTCGTTCAGGTTTCAGTGGCTGGTGAAGCTGAGCAGCAGCGTGTCATTGACGTGCTCAACTGCATTGCAGGTGCTGAAATAAGTGCCGTGACCTTTACTGACCTTGTCGACCGACTCTAATCAAACAACTTTAACCCCTGCTCTTGTTAGAAGAGTGGGGGTTTTCTTATCTAAAAGAAACACCCTTTCTAGACCTAACTACTTACCTTGCTTTCAATAAGCCCCATTTCACATTATGCATACTTATTCGTCACCTTTTCGCTACTTAGCTATATTCTCTACAGCACTGCTCATGCTCAGCAGCACATTATCCGCTCAGGGTATTGGTGTTGCAGTTCAGACGGCTCAAAAGGCGATGCAGGCCAAGGAATACACTGAAGCCCGCGCTCTCTACGCTGAGGTGATTAAGGACTTCGGGAAAGGCGCGATAGAAGAATATGGTCCTAAATTCGGCTCGATCTACTATTTCAAAGGTTTCGCAGAATGGGTCTTAGCTCAGCAGGCGAAGGGGGCTAAGGATCAAAAGGGTGTGCAAAAGTGGAATGCTCTGGCGAAGGCGTCATTTAAAGCCTGTTATGAAAAGTTCCCCAATACTGGAGAGCATGCAGAGCTCTCTACTAATGCTCACCACTCATTAAGTCTGCAGATGTGGGCGACTATTGAGGCGGCTTCAGGGAAGCATGCAGAGGCTGTCGAGCTCTATAATAAGTTCATCAAAGCGAAGAGCGCCAATGACAAGTTTCACCCCACAACGGGAACCTTTTATGCTAATTTAGCACGATCATATTACTCACTAGAGACACCTAATATTGCACAAGGTAGTTTGCACTTTGGCAAAGCTCTCGAAAATAAGCAAAAAGCGAATACCAGTGATGATTCCATAGCGAATGCTTTCTTAGCTTTCTCAAGTGCAGCCGTGAAGCTCAAGAGTGAGGCAAAGCTAGTAGATTTTGTGAATGAGCACCGCTCATCCATGTTGCTGGATTCATATAAAATGTCGGCCTATACACCATTCTTGCTGAAGATGGCTTCTGAGGCGGTGAAGTCGAAGATGTATACCGCCGCCTACGTATTCTACGGAATGATTCCTAATACCAGTGACGTCATAGAGAGTATTGAGGAGAAAACCAGACAGCTTGCAGGACGCAAAGCAGTTAAAGATGGTGCTGACGTGGTCGATGCGGAGAAGCTGCAAGCAGATTTGGAAAAAATGAAAAAGCAGGTGTCATCTGGCGAGCCTGTAGAGGTGCCTGTGCTCATGGGGCTAGCCTATCTTAATGAACAGACGGGTAATCGACCAGCTGTGTATGCGATACTTAGCAAGCTGGAGAAAGATCACAGCAAGAGTAAGCATCGTGAGTCGAATCTCTTCAACTTAGTTAACACGACCTCTTCGCTCGGTAAGGTAATTGAGACGGCTGAGTTTGGTCAGACGTTCCTCGATGATTTCCCGAAGAGTGAGAACGCTTCTGCGGTGAAGGAGAGAATGCTCGTTAGTCTGTTTTTCCGTGGCGAGTATAAGAAAAGTTTAGAAGTCGCTAGCGGACTTATTAAAACACTCGAAGCTAAAGGTGCTTCTGAGGCACATGACGTCTGCTTGTTTGTCAAAGGAGGTAGCCATTACTACCTAGGGCAGATCGACAGCGCTCAGCCTGAGCTCGATAAGCATGTGAAGAGCTATCCGAATAGTAAGCTAGCAATGCATGCAGCCTACTTCCGTGCTTCGAACCTCACACGTAAGAAAGAGTGGATTGCCGCCACTGCAGCACTCAATGAGTTCATTAACAAATACCCAGATCCAAAGGTAAATAACTACCTGCCTAATGCGATCTATGATCTGGCCAATAGCTACTATTCGGATAGTAAATACGATGAGGCACTCAAGAATATCGAACGCTTAGAAAGCGACTTCGCAGGTGCAACTGTGCTCGACTTAGCCTATAACCTTAAAGGGAATATTAGCGAGAGCACTGAGAAGTATGCACAGGCAGAGAAGTCATACGCTACAGCTCTGCAGATTGCAGAATCAAAAGACCATAAGCGTGTTGCTGCTGAGGCACTCAACTACCTCATTGGTATGCTCTCTGCCGAGAAGATCGGAGGTAAGGAAAATACAAGAACAGCTGAGGCACTTCCTTATTACGACAAGTTTGTCAAAGAGCACAAAGACTCGCCATTTAAGTCGCAAGTCGCTGTCTACTCGATGCATGCACTACAGGCTAATGGAAGAGGTGCTGAAGGTTTGAATTACCTCAAGTCAGTGATTGTGGAAACGGCCGCTACATCAAGACAGTTTTTCCTTAAGGAGCTAGTCGACACATACGCATCTGTTTACACAGAGCAGAA
>JALZUH010000112.1 GCA_023301645.1 Akkermansiaceae bacterium | reverse complement strand
GATGGTGAATTTATAGACGTCGAGGTCTGTCGAGCCGTCGATGGATACGAAGTCTGTCTGCTTACTCTTTACGGTGAGTGGCCCTGCATCCATGCCTATGCTGAGTTGATTACTCTCGCTGAATTCACCTAAGTCGGTGGCGAGTTTCACCGTGTCATTACCCTGTCCTTTTTCGTTCACATCACCATAGCGTCGATGCAGCCCGAGTAGGTCGTCAAATTGTGGACCATTGCCTGTGCCACCTCCCATGCTGGCTATGGCAGTCAGGCGCGGGTCAGAGTTTACCAAGATGTGGTTAATGCCTACATTGTGCATGTTTTCATGGACGAGTAGGAAGTCGAAGTCTCTGGGGGAGGCTAGTAGCTTGTGTGAGGTATTGAATACGATATTGGGTGCCTGTCCACTGCCTCCGGGGAGACCGCTATAGGCGCGGAGGTCCAATGTGCTGGAGGCTAAGCTGAGTCCTCCAATACGGACGTCGCCGACACTACCTTTCTTGCCTATCGAGCTGGTGAAGTCCATACTGTCGCCAGTGTCGTGAGGCTCATAAATGTAGGTGAGTCCGGTTTTTGATGCGTATTTATCGAAGGATTTCTCGAGGATTTTAAACCATGGGCGCTGTTGCAGGTCGTCAGTGATGTCGTCGGCTGCTACTCGGTGTGCCTTATCCATGCCCGCAATGAAGTCGCTAACCTTCTTAACACCCGAGGGCACGAAGTTATTAGGCATCCTCGTCCCGTCAGGAACGATACTCCATGTGATAATCATGGGGTCACCCATCTCGCTACGCTTGTCTTGATGTGCTGTTTGTTTAATCCTGCGACTGCTGTCGTCGTAGGCGCTGGCAGAATGGTAGAGAGTAGGGGCGATGCTCAGGCTGCACCCGAAGAGTAAGGTGGCGGTGATAGTGTGCTTTTTTAGCATGATATTTGATGCATTGGGGGGGAGGGGGGCGACGAGTCTAGGAGCTACTGTCTTTTTCTGCCGACGATACGCTGGTATAATTCGTCCGAAACGTCATTATTCTTCATCCATGCTTCTGCTGCATTTGAGTCTGTGTTGATCCAGCTGCTTAATGCGTAGTTGTAGTAGCTGCGTTGTCTTGCTTCGCTTTTGAGTGTAGGCACTTTAGCGAGGGCAAGTTCTGGCTCATCCTTGATGGTGTTGGTGATATATTTCGTCGCGAGGGTATCGTAATTAGAAGCATTTATTAGGTTGTCGAGCCATGCAGATGCTTGTTCTGGGTCTTCCTTTGCATAGTGGCTGATGAGCCCGTTGGTGGCAATGGCCTGCTCTGTGTCGCTGAGGCTTGCTACCCATGCCATCGATTTTGGCAGGTCTTGAGTCGCCCATGCGAGGGCTACTTTATTGATAGCATTGCTTTTATCTTGGGCGGATTCAAGAGAGTTAACCCATTCTGAGGTGGCTTCAGGATCGGTGTGTGCAAGTAACTCTGCAACTTGGCCGGTAGCATTAGCTCTTAATCGGGAACTTTCAATTTCGCTGAGCCACTGGGTGACTTCTTGCTGACTGAGGCGCGAAATATGAGGGGTGATCGCTTTGAGCGCATTGATGCTATGGGTGCTGAAGGTCATGGAGTTCAGGACTTGCGTTGCTTTTTGGGTGTCTGTATCGACAATGCCTTGGACGATACCCGCAAGCCATGGGTTTTTATCATTATTAAGGTAATTAGACTCTACCCACTGTATGGCTGAATCTGGATTCTCTGCAGCCCAGCTGGCTAGGATCTTCTGGCGCGCGAAGTTTGAGGTGCTGTTTCTCTCTGCGTAATAGAGTGCTTCGACAGGGTCGATTTTAGCCCAGGCATGGAGTAGTATGGCGTATTCGCTTTGGCGTGCGCCTGCCATGCCGGTGGCTTGGAAGTCTGTGATGACCTGTGCAAAACCATTTGAGTCGAGCCTTTTGATGAGCTTTAGCAGGTCGTTTGCGCGAGTGATCGGATCATTATTTAAGAGGATGGATTTTACCTTTTCTAATGGGGGTTTATGATCGTTTGATGCGTGCTTAGATGATGAGCCTGCACGAGAGCTTGCTTTTGGTGAGCTACTTTTTTCCCGGTAGGAGGCTCTGGCATCGTGAATGGACTCTTTATCAGTAACTGTCTCCTGAGTGGGAGATTTCATTTTTGAGCCAATGATATAGGCAGCACTGAGGCTTACGAGCCAGAATACGGGGAGGAGAGTAGTTTTTGGATTCATGGAGATGGTGGCGTTGTAGGTGGGGGACTTATGCAGGGAGGAGTAATTCAGTGTATCTTTGAGAGTCTTATAGATACCTATCAACAATAGAAGCGTCGCTGAGGCTGCCATTTGTGGGTAATATGTTCATTGGTGTAAGAATCTAATGAAAACCGTGTTTCTAGGGCAAGGCTAGGGCGTCTACTATGGTCATAGTAGCGCGAAAGACGGGGGGATTGTGTCAAAGTGGCGATAAGCCTATGGCTTTACTCTGCTGGAGTGGCGAGTGTGGCGAGGCAGCGGGATACTGCGATGAAGCCGAATGTGGCGGTCATGTGGGTGCTACTACCTAGGCCTACTGTGCAGTTGAGCTTGGTTTGCCCTTTGCTGCTGCCATCGATTGTAGGGGCAGGCTTTTGGGTGGTTACTTCGCCGCTGCAGTCTTGGTATACAGGGGACTCGGAGGAAAAGATGCAGTCGATGTAGAATTTGCGGCCTTTGATTTTTTTGACTGGGTCAGTGCCGACGGGGAATCCGTAGCGCTTCCGTAAGTCGACTCTTACTTTGTGGAGTAGAGGGTCTCGGTAGCTGCGTGAGAGGTCGTCTACTTTGATGAGTGATGGGTCGCGTAGTCCTCCTGCACCGCCACAGCTGATGACGGGGATGTTTCTTTTGCGGCAGCCGTCGAGGAGTAGTGCCTTGGAGTGGACTTGGTCGATGGAGTCGATGAGGTAGTCGAATCCTTGGTCGAGTATGTCTTCTGCATTTCTCTGACTAAAGAATGCTTCGACGATGGTGAGCTGGCAGTCGGGGTTAATGGCAGTGACTCGCTCTGCCATGGCGGCTGTTTTTTGTTTGCCAATCTGGCCATCCATAGCGTGGAGCTGTCGATTGACATTAGTGATGCAGATCTCGTCGAGGTCGATCATGGTGATCTTACCTACACCTGAGCGTGCGAGGGCTTCTACAGCCCATGAGCCGATACCTCCTATGCCGATGACACATACATGGGCAGCTCGGAATTTCTCCATGGCTGAAATACCATAGAGTCGCTCAATACCGCCGAATCGATCCATATGAGAGATGTTTTAAAGCTAGGTGGCTCTAGTCAATTTCTGAGCGGGTGTCACGAGTGAGGAGCTCTTCTAGTGCGACGGCTGCAGATTTGTCTTCGTAGAGGATCTGGTAGACGGCGTTGATGAGGGGGGTGCGGACACCTGTTTTCTTGGCGAGGTCGTGGATGGACTTCGTATTAGGCACGCCTTCGGCGACCATGCCGAGATTGGCAATGATTTCGTCGAGCTGCCCACCTTTACCTAGAGCTTTTCCTACTCGGTTGTTACGCGAGTGTGAGGAGTAGCAAGTTGCCATGAGGTCTCCGACTCCGGAGAGTCCCATGAAGGTTTCCATTCTTCCGTCTAGGGCGATGCCTAGTCGGGTCATCTCAGCGAGTCCGCGAGTAACAAGTGCTGCGATGGCATTATCACCGAGTCCGATACCGGAGGCTATTCCGGAGGCGATACCGAAGATGTTTTTCATGGCACCTCCTAGCTCGATGCCGGCGATGTCGTCACTGGTGTAGCAGCGGAAGAAATTAGTGCTGAAGATGTCTTGGAGCTCTTTTGCGAGGGTGGAGTCAGTGGCTCCGATGACAGCGCAGGTGGCGAGGTTTCGCGCGACTTCTTCGGCGTGATTAGGCCCTGAGAGCACGGCGAGGGGCTGGTGCGGTAGCTGGTTGTGGATGACTTGACTCATGCGTTCGCCTTCGGCATTGATACCCTTGGCACAGGAGACGAGGATTGTTTCCTTAGGGAGGTCGATGGCGGCGAGCTGCTTGGCAACAGCGGCGGTGGCAGCGGTCGGGACGACGAAGATGATGAGCGGGTAGCTAGCTACTTGGGCAATGTCGCTAGTAGCTATGATATTGGTGGCTAGGTGGCGCTCAGGTATGTAATGGTGATTGGTGTGCTGATTGTTGATTTCGTCGACGGTTTCTTGATTCCTGCCGATGAGGCAGACTTCGTCCATTCGATGTGCTAGGAGGCTTGCGATGGCTGTTCCCCATGAGCCTACGCCGATGATTGCTGCTCTTTTGATCATGACTTCTTTTTTGAAAATTGATGTTCGCTACCGTTTCTAAGGTTTTGGATATTGGAGCGGTGCTTCCATATGGCGAGTGCTCCGATGATAATTGAGAAGATGAATAGGGGCTTGTTCCATGTGCCGTCGGCGAGGTAGCCGTGCTTGTAGGAGCCGTATATGGTGACGAGTGGGACGGCGGCGGCCGCTCCGATACTCGCAATGGAGACGTAGCGTGTGGTGTAGAAGAGGACGATCCAGATGAGGATAAGGATGAGCACTCCTACAGGCATGAGGGCTACGAGAACTCCTCCAGAGGTGGCAATTCCTTTACCTCCTTTAAAGCCAATCCACGGGGAGTAATTATGCCCAAGTATAGCGAAGAGACCTGTGATGATGATGATACTCTGGGCGTGCCATGCTTCTGCGGCGGGGAAGATGGTGGCGTATTGGCTCAGGGAGTCTATTGCCATTTGCGGGCTCTTGCCGGTAATGAGGCAGAGGCTGACAGCGATGATGGTAGGGACGAAGCCTTTGATGAAGTCGAGGAGTAGGCAGGCGATACCGTATGGCTTGCCGATGACGCGGAGAACATTAGTGGCTCCGATGTTTCCAGAGCCGTGTTCGCGGATGTTGACACCTTTGGCTTTGGCGATAAAGAGACCGAAGGGGATGGAGCCAGCGAGAAATGCGGCGATAGGTAGTATCCAGAGTGGCATGGTGATTTGTATGTGTGGTGGGAGACTAGGCAGGTAATGTGAAATTCTAAATGGAATTTTTAGAGATTATGCACTGTAGGCGCGTCTCGTTACTATTCTGAGTCGTGGTGCAGGTGTCGGCTGCCCATTGTCTGAATTGTTCTTTCTCACTTGCGCATTGAGTTTGGTATGTCTAGGGAACCTTGCAGCTAAAGGTTCGTCTGATCGCTCATCGTGTTTACGGGGTGATGATGGGCTTTTGGAAACCCATAAACTACACCACTATGCCTAATTACGATTACCGATGTGAGGATTGCGATCACGTGTTTGAAGTGTTTCAGAAGATGAGTGATGATAAGCTCACAACATGTGAAAAGCCTGATTGCGATGGCTCTGTGAAGCGTCTGCTTGGCTCTGGCTCAGGAGTGATCTTCAAGGGCTCTGGATTCTACCAGACTGATTACCGCAGTGATTCTTATAAAAAAGGCGCTGAGAGCGATAAGTCGCAGCATTAATCATCTTCGATTGTTTAGGACGTATGAATTACTACACTTTGAAAATTTTCCTCTATGAGGTGGAGCCACAAATCTGGCGCCGCTTCAGCGTTTCTGATGAGACGACCTTTGCTGAGCTTCACGATGTGATTCAGAAGGTAATGGGGTGGAATGATGAGCAGGCGCATCAGTTCCGCTATGGTAAGGGTCGCAGCCTGACTAATGTCATTGGTAATACTCAGGAGCAGGTTGCTCCGGGTGATGATTTTGAGGACGAGAGAGAGGTGACTCTGGCGAGCTTTATTGGTCGCAAGCGTCTACCAATACGCTTATTATATCGTTATGATTTCTTCGACGACTGGACTCACGAGCTGGTCATTGAGGAGAAGGTCGTGGAGGGCGGTGAGCTGAAGCTTATCGAGGGCGAGAGAGCCTGTCCGCCAGAGGATTGTGGTGGGCCTTTCGGCTACCGTGAGGCCTTAGGTGGCTTTGCTGAGTGGATGGATGACGATTACGATCCTGAGTTATTTGATGTCAGCGCTGTGAAATTATAGTCACAGCCTGACTTCTTATTTCTCGACCTCTTAGGCTTACCTTTGTGGGCTTATTTCTTGGCTTTTGCCCATGAGTCCTTGAGTGCGACGGTGCGGTTAAAGACTGGCTGGTCTGCTGTGTGGTCGATGCTGTCGGCACAGAAGTAGCCTACGCGCTCAAATTGGTAAACTTCGCCTGGCTTGGCTGACTGAAGGCTGGCTTCTAGCTTAGCGTGGCTAATGGTTTCAAGTGAGTTAGTATTCAGGCAGCTGAGAAATCCTGCTTCTGCGCTGTCTGGGTTTTCCTCTGAAAAGAGTCTGTCGTAGAGGCGTATCTCGGCTCCAATGGCGGTGGCAGCGTCGACCCAGTGGATAGCGGCGCGGCACTTTACTCCCTCAGGGGCGTCTTGACCAATGGTGTCGGGGATGAATTCGCAGAGGACTTCATCGACTTGACCTGCTTCATTTTTCTTAAAGCCTGTGCAGGTGATGATGTAGCCGCCGCGAAGGCGCACTGAGCGCCCCACTCCGAGGCGGAAGAATTTATTAGGCGGGTCTTCCATGAAGTCATCATGCTCGATCCAGAGCTCTTTACTTAGATTGACTTTACGGTTGCCGCTTTCTTTGTTGGTAGGGTTGTTTGGCACTTCGACTTGCTCTTGGTGCTCAGCACTTGGCCAGTTGGTAATGACGACCTTAAGCGGGTCTAATACCGCCATGCGGCGCTCGACATTGGCATTGAGTTCATTGCGAACTTCGGCTTCGAGGATAGACATGTCGGTAATGCTATTGAACTTGGTAATACCTACACGGTGGCAGAAGTTACGGATGGCGGCTGGCTGGTAACCACGGCGGCGCATGCCTGAGATAGTGGGCAGGCGGGGGTCATCCCAGCCGGTGACGAGTCCTTCATTGACGAGCTGGAGGAGCTTCCTCTTGCTCATGACTGTGTAGCTGAGATTGAGTCGTGAGAATTCAATCTGGCGTGGCTGAGCAGGCACGGGGCAGTGCTCGATCACCCAGTTATAGAGTGGGCGGTGGTTTTCAAACTCAAGGGTGCAGAGTGAGTGGGTGATGTGCTCTAGGGCGTCCTCTAGTGGGTGGGCGAAGTCATACATCGGGTAGACATTCCAGTCCGTGCCAGTGCGGTGGTGGGCTGCCTTCATGATACGGTAGAGCACGGGGTCACGCATGTTCATGTTTGAGGAAGTGACACCAATTTTGGCGCGTAGCACCATGGCTCCTTCTTCGAATTCGCCAGCTTTCATACGGGCGAAGAGGTCGAGGTTTTCCTCTACAGTGCGGTCTCGGTAGGGGGACTCGGTGCCGGGGTTGTTGACGTCGCCGCGTGTGGCGCGCATTTCTTCGATGGTTTGGGAGTCGATATATGCCTTGCCTTCCTTGATGAGGTGCTGGGCGCACTCGTAGAAGAAGTCGAAGTAATCACTGGCGAAGTAGAGGTGGTCGTCCCACTGGAAGCCAAGCCAGTTTACATCTTCTTTAATGCTGTCGACATATTCGGTGTCTTCCTTTTCAGGGTTGGTGTCGTCGAATCGTAGGTGGCAGCGTGCTCCTGTAGTAGAGTTCTCATGAGCGATACCGAAGTTAAAGCAAATCGACTTGGCGTGTCCGATATGTAGGTAGCCATTTGGCTCAGGGGGGAAACGGGTAATGACGGTCTCGTGTTTGCCACTCTGTAGATCTCCAGCAATGATCTCACGGATGAAGTCTAGTTTCTCGCTCTTCTGGTTTTGCTTACTCATGTCTGCGGAGGGTTCTAAACGCTCCGTGCCAGAAGTGGAAGGGCGATTTTATAGAGAAATGCATCGAGTGAGCCATGATCTGATGGGGGCGAGTGGTTACGGCGGTGTTTTTTGTTTTTAGGGCATTATTTTGTCATCCTTTTCTCGACTTCACTCTGCTAGCAAAGCAAGCTCTGGTCATGAAATTAACGCTCGACGAAATCATTAACCTTACTGGTGGCAAGCTCATTCGTGGACATGCTAGTGTGGATTCATTTAGCGGCTTGGCCTCTCTGGATGAGGCCGGCGTGGAGGATGTGTCGTTTCTGGGAAATGAGAAATATTACCAGGACTTCCTCACTACGAAGGCTGGGGCAGTGCTTATCACAGCTGAGGTCGCCGACTATCCTGCTGAGGCGGCGCTTATCGAAGTGGAAAGCCCATCGTTTGCCTTTGGCGAAATTGTTAAATTCTTCACTAAGCAAAAACCAGCCTTTAAGGCGGGAGTTCACCCTGCTGCCCATGTCTCTGAAGAGGCCGAACTAGACGCTAGCCAAGTGTGCGTGAAGGCGGGGGCTGTCATCGAGGCGGGTGCTCGTATCGGTAATGGCACAGAGATCGGCTCAGGTGTGGTCATCGGCTCAGGTGTGGTCATCGGTGAGAACTGCTGTATTTATGCTAATGTCACGGTGCGCGAGGAATGCGTGCTGGGTGATCGTGTGATTCTTCAGCCAGGCTGTGTGATTGGCTCTGATGGCTATGGTTATGAGCTAGTTGATGGCAAGCATGTGAAGATCGATCAAGTGGGTATTGTGACCATCGGTAATGACGTGGAAATAGGTGC
>JALZUH010000111.1 GCA_023301645.1 Akkermansiaceae bacterium | reverse complement strand
CTGATAATAAAATACATCATGATTAAAGAAGGCTTAGAATTAATGATCGTAGGCATGGGAGTTGTCTCCTCATTCCTCGTATTACTGGTGCTGCTTATGAAGGTATCAGGCTACCTACTTAATAGAACGCCTCAGCAGCTCGCAGAAAGCCAAGCCAATACTGCGGTCTCTCCCACTGGCACCCAAGCATCCCCTCAAAGGGACAAAATCAATCGCGCCATTGCCGTCGCCAAAGCCTACCAACAACAAGGTCAGCGCTAGCAACAGCGATACTGCACAGCACCCACGCTGATTAAATTTAAAAACAACATCACATGGCAAAAAACATCGACGTAATGATCACAGCATTCAGGGACGGGTTCCAGAGTGCTTATGGAGCAAGAGTATTCACCGAGGACTTTATGCCTGCGGTAGAAGCCACACGAGACGCCGGCATTCGCCACTTCGAAGCAGGAGGAGGAGCACGCTATCAGTCACTCTACTTCTACACGAATGAAGACGCCTTCGACATGATGGACACCTTCCGTGAAAAAGCAGGGCCAGATGCCAATCTACAAACACTCGCTCGTGGCATCAATGTCGTCGCCCTCGACTCCCAGCCACGAGACATCATCGACCTCCACGCCAAGCTATTTAAAAAACACGGCATCACCACCATCAGGAACTTCGACGCACTCAATGACGTCAATAACCTCATCGACTCAGGCAGATCGATCACAGCACACGGACTCGATCACGAAATATGCATTACCATGATGGCTCTCCCGCCCGGTAGCTCTGGTGCGCACACCGCGGAGTTCTACGCCCAGAAGCTCGATGACATACTCGCTGCTGAGATACCCTTCACCTCCATTTGCTTCAAGGACGCCAGTGGCACTGCCTTCCCCTCCACGATTCACCAGACCATCAAGGCCGCGCGTAAGCGTCTCCCCGAAAACACCCGTATATCCTTCCACACCCATGACACCGCAGGCACAGGTGTCGCCTGCTACCTAGCCGCCATTCAGGCAGGAGTCGACCAGATCGACCTCTCCATGGCACCCTGCTCAGGGGGCACCAGCCAGCCAGATGTAGCCTCGATGTGGCATGCCATGCGCGGGAGCAGCTACAGCCTCGATCTCGACATCGAGAAGATCATGGTCGCTGAAGAAGTCTTCAAGGACTGCATGTCAGACTACTTCATGCCACCAGAGGCGAAAGCCGTCGAGCCACTCATCCCATGGAGCCCGATGCCAGGGGGAGCACTCACTGCCAATACTCAGATGATGCGCGATAATGGTATCATGGATCGCTACCCAGAAGTCATCGCGGCCATGGGCGAAGTCGTCCGACTCGGTGGCTTCGGCACATCGGTCACCCCAGTGAGCCAGTTCTACTTCCAGCAGGCATTTAACAACGTCATGTTTGGCAAATGGGAGAAATTCGCAGAAGGCTACGGCAAAATGGTCCTCGGCTACTTCGGCAAAACACCTGTCGCACCCGATCCTGAAATTGTCAAACTAGCATCTGAGAAAATGGGTCTCGAACCCACCACCCAGAGCCCGCTAGAAATGGACGAAGCCAACCCGAAAAAAGGTGTTGAAGCTGCCAAGGCGATCCTCGAAGACGAAGGTCTCCCCACCACAGAGGAAAACATCTTCATCACCGCCGCATGCGGGGCAAAAGGCATCACCTTCCTCAAAGGCGAAGCCACCACCAATGTGCGCAAAATCGACAAAAACGCAGAACCTGACTCCGTGTCTGATAATGCTACTGCCCAAGCAGCCGCAGCCACTAAATCAGCCTCTCCCCAGCCACTCACCGTCACCATCGACGGCGAGAGCTTCTCCATCGAGCTCAAGGACCACCAAGCCGTCATCGACGGCAAGAGCTACGCCGTCTCCGTCACCGAAGGCACCGATAGCACAGCCTCCAATACTAACTCAGAGACATCGACGGCAAGTGATTCAAACGCAGAAGCATCCACCCTCACAGCTCCCATGCCAGGAGCCGTCTTCGACATCCTCAAGCAGCCCGGACAAGCCGTCACTGAGGGCGAAACCGTGCTCGTCCTCGAAGCCATGAAAATGGAAATGGCCATCTCAGCCCCCGCCACAGGCACTGTCGCTGAAATCCTCGTCACCAAAGGTGCCCAGATCACCTCTGGTCAAGCCCTAGCCACCATCAAGTCATGATCAAGACCTCCTCACCATGGGGCAAGCCAGTCACCCTCATTGCCCTCACTTGCCTGCTCACCACCGCCCTCATCTTCGGCATCCAGAGCGGCCACGCAGCTGACCCAGCCACCACGACTACCACCGAGCTAGTCGCAGACACTATTCATGCCACTGCAGCCGAGCCGACCACTACTGCAGCGACGACCAAAACGACCGCAGACTCCAAGCTCATCAAACTCTGGGAAAGCACAGGCATCTACGGATTTCTCCACGGATGGGGTAAGAACTTCGCCATGATTATCGTGGGTGTCTTCGTCATCTACCTCGGCATTGCCAAGAAATTCGAACCACTCCTCCTCATCCCGATCGGCTTCGGCGGTATCCTTGCTAATATCCCCTACGCTGGTATGGCCGAAACTGGCGGTTTCCTCGACATGATATTCACCGTCGGTATCGATACTGGCATATTCCCGCTACTTATATTTATGGGCGTAGGCTCCATGACCGACTTCGGCCCACTGCTGGCCAATCCCAAGACCGCCCTACTCGGAGCCGCTGCCCAGTCTGGCATCTTCATCACCCTGATCGGAGCCATCACCCTTTCCAATAGCTTCGAATGGATCGACTTCTCGGTCAAAGACGCCAGTGCCATAGGCATTATCGGAGGTGCCGACGGCCCCACCGCCATCTACCTAGCCAAGACCCTCGCCCCTGACCTACTCGGAGCTATTGCCGTAGCTGCTTACTCCTACATGGCACTGGTGCCCTTCATCCAGCCGCCCATCATGCGACTCCTCACCACGAAGCAAGAGCGCAGCATCGTCATGAAGCAGCAGCGCCATGTCAGAAAGGTCGAGAAGATCATCTTCCCCATCGCCGTCCTCCTGCTCTGCACCCTACTTCTACCCTCCGCCACCCCACTGGTAGGCATGCTCATGCTTGGTAATCTCTTTAAAGAATGCGGTGTCGTCGAGCGACTCTCCAAGACAGCGGGTAACGAGCTCATCAATATCGTCACCATCCTACTCGGCCTCGGAGTCGGCTCGAAGCTCGCCGCAGATAAGTTCCTCAAGGCCGAGACCCTCGGTATTCTCGCTCTAGGACTCTTCGCCTTCGCCATCGGCACCGCCTCAGGAGTCCTCCTTGCCAAGCTCATGAATCTCTTCAGCAAAGAAAAGATCAATCCCCTCATCGGCTCCGCAGGTGTCTCCGCCGTCCCCATGGCAGCCCGTGTTTCTAATAAAGTAGGCATGGAGGCGAACTCCCAAAACTACCTCCTCATGCACGCCATGGGCCCCAATGTCGCAGGAGTCATCGGCTCAGCCGTAGCCGCAGGAGTCTTACTCGCCCTCACAGGAGGGAATTAACGAATAAAAGACAGTAAGCCAGAGGGCGACAACCACCTAGAGAGCCGCCCACCAGATACACCTCACTTATTTTTTGACTCAGCTCAATG
>JALZUH010000110.1 GCA_023301645.1 Akkermansiaceae bacterium | reverse complement strand
AATACTGCGTTGATTATTGCGTGTGTCTTTGTCGTTTTCAGTGGTAGCAACACTTGATGAAATAGTCGCTGTGGAGCCGTCTGTGGGGACAGAGACAGGGACGCTAAAGGTGTGAATCTGTCCTGGGAGAAGACTACTGATATTGTTGCTCTGTGTCCCATTAGGACTAGTGATGACGACGGGACTATTGATGAGGGGCTCAGTGCCCTGATTCTGGATGGTGATGAGGGCGGTAGTCGATGCCCCGCTACCTGTGATGACTTGACCAGCAATAGCGGCGTCATAGATGCCTGCTGTATTTCTCTCCATAATGCGGTCAAGGGCGAGGATACCCCCGCCAAAGTCGGCATCATTACCTGGAAGGCCAGAGTCGTTACTATAGCTGAGGACGACATTAGCGGCTTCTGCAGCCGATAGCTCGGGGAACTCTGACATGGTGGCCGCAATAGCACCACTGACATAGGGCGCACTAGCTGACGTTCCTGAAAAGGGGATGAGCAAGTCACTTCCCCATGCTGCATTGACTTGGAAGCCGGGTGCGACGATGTCGAGATTACTATCACTGTTGGAGAAATCGAGATGCTCGCCTTGTGCTTCGACTGCCCCGACAGAAATCACACCTTCATTACCAGCGGGGAAAGAGGCTTGGTCACTTCCCTCGTTACCAGATGAGGCGATAATGACGGATCCTTGGGCGAGGGCGAATTCGACGGCTTCGGCTACGATGATGCTGTTAGCTGCTGATCCCATGGAGATATTAATGACTTCGGCCCCTGCCTGCACCGCTTGGATGATGCCTTCTGCTAGGGTGAAGGAGTCGGAGCTACCATTTTCATCGGTAACTCGTATGGAGAGGATGTCAGCAGCTGGCGCTACACCGGGTGTGATAGGTGAGTTCCCTGCGATGATGGACGCTACGGCTGTGCCGTGGTCGAGCTGCTCGGCGCCATTGGCCAGCTCGGTAAGCTCGATGATAGATAGCGAGCCATTGCCATTGTTGAGCGAGGTGTGATCGGTCACCCCTGAGTCGATGACAGCGACGGTGACACCTTGTCCCCAGCTGGAGTTATCGCCAGTGAGGCCGAGCCAAAGCAGTGCGTTAGGCCCGAAGCCAAGTGCGCCTTCCTGTGCACTGGCATCTGGTGGTGTGGGGGGGGTGACGAGGTAGTTGTAGGCTAGCTGGTTTTCTTCGAGGCCCTCTAAGTTAGCATGCTGACCAAGTCGGACTCTTGCCGCGCGAAGTGAATTCGATGATCCTAGTAGGGTGAGCCCGCGGTCTTTTAGTTCAGCAATAAATGTCTGATAGTCGGCATCGTTATCAAAGAGAACGAGCCTTTCATTTGCAAGGGCACCTTCGGGCAGCTCGGCGGTAAAAGGGGAGGTTTTCCTGAGGGTGGTTTTTCTGGTAAGCGGCTTTGTTTTGACTTGCTGCTGCTTTGGCATGGGCTTCGTGACGACAGGCACAGAGGTGGTGACCTCGGTGGTGTCAGCCGACTTAGTGAGGAGGTAGCCTCCTATAGCGGCGACGGCAAATAGCGAGGTGATAAGAATGGGCTCTAGTTTTTTCTGAGACATGGTGTGGCTGTAGGGTGGGGGGAATGTGAGAACAGCAGGTAACTGTAGTAATCAATCTAGCACTTAATTGGGCGGGCGATAGTAATATTTTAATAGACTTGCATGGAGGTAGCTAGATCTTAGATTGCAGGCTCATGTCTGACCTTCGTATCGTATTTATGGGCACGGGTGATATTGCATTACCCTCTTTTTTAGCACTCATTGAGAAGCCCGGGAGTGAGCTGTTGGCTTTGATCACTCAGCCAGATAAGCCTGTGGGTCGAAAGCAGATCTTAAGCGCGCCTGAGATTAAGGAACAGGCACTTGAGCACGGTATTCACGTCATGCAGCCTGAACACGCGGGTGATGAGGGTTTTCTAGCTGAGCTACGAGCACTGAAGCCAGATGTGATCGTCGTGATGGCGTATGGTCAGATTCTTACTCAGGCGTTTCTTGATATTGCTCGGCTTGCGTGTATTAATTTACACGCTTCATTACTTCCGAAGTATCGCGGCGCTGCATGTATTCAGGCGGCCATTGATGCGGGGGATACTCACTCGGGCATTACGATTATGCATGTGGTCAAGGCTCTGGATGCTGGTGATATGATCTTGAAAAAAGAGCTCGCTATAGGTGTTCAGGAAACAGGTGGGCAGCTACATGACCGTTTGGCAGACTTAGGGCCGGAAGCATTACTTGAGGCACTTGAGATGATCAGCAGTGGAAATGCTGCTGGCGAGGCTCAGAATGAGGATGAGGTCAGCTATATTTCAAAACTAATGCGTGAGCATGGCGAGATCGACTGGTCACAGGAGGCGCATGTGATCGAGCGTAGAATCCGTGCCTATGATCCGTGGCCAGGGACTTCGACGAGTTTCACTGATAAAAAAGGGCGCGCCCGCCGTCTGAAAATCTTCCCCCAGCTCGAAATTGCTGAGGAGGGCGGAAAGGCAGGTGAGGTGATTGGTGTTGATGGGGGCTTGCAGATTGCTTGTGGTCGCACAGGTAGAGGCTCACTTATCGTGGTGAATCTTCAGCCAGACGGCTCACGACGTATGACTTCGGAAGACTTCTTGAAAAGTGCGCCACTGGCAGTGGGTGATTTTTTAGGTCAGTAGTGACTTGAGGAATGGTGCAGTGATCGACTTCTTGGACTTGGCGACATGCTCGGGGCTACCCTGAGTGATGATCGTCCCACCTCTCTCACCTGCCTCTGGCCCCATGTCGATGAGGTAGTCGGCTTCTGCCATGATCTCGGTGTGGTGCTCGATGACGACGACCGTGTGGCCTTCATTAACGAGGCGGTGGAGAACGTCGATGAGCTTGCTGACGTCGTCGGCGTGTAGTCCGATACTTGGCTCTTCTATCAGGTAGAGATTATTGTTTTGTAGTGCGCCTTTGGTGATGGATTTCCTGCCTTTGGTGAGCTCTGAGACGAGCTTGATCCTTTGGGCTTCGCCTCCCGATAGGGTGGGGCTGGGTTGGCCGAGTTGGAGGTAGCCTAGTCCTGTATCTGCGAGGAGGCTGAGGGTGCGATGGATTTTCGGATGAGCGGCGAAGAGTTCGGAGGCTTCGTGGATGTTCATTTTGAGAACTTCGCCGATGTTTTTGCCATTGTAGCGCACTTCGAGTGTCGCTGGATTATAGCGCATCTGCTGACAGGCGTCACAGCTCACCCATGTGGTAGGAAGGAAGTCCATCTCTAGCTTGATGCGACCATTACCACTGCATTCTGAGCACTGGCCTTCTTTGTTATTGAAGGAGAAGCGTGATGCAGTGAAGCCACGTGTGCGTGCCTCTGGTAGCTGGGCGAAGACTTGGCGTATGGTGTCGAGTATCTTGACGTAGGTCGCTGGACAGGATCGCGAGGTTTTACCGATAGGGGTCTGGTCGACTTCGAAGCAGTGCTTGATGTTTTTGTGTCCAGTGACTGACTTGACTGGTTGCTCTGCTTTCTTTTTATGAAAGATCGTCGAGATGCATCCTCGCATCAGCGAGGATTTACCACATCCAGAGACACCTGAGAGCACGGTGAGGCGACCGTGCGGGATGCGGGCATTGATGTCTTTGAGATTATTGGCATGGCAGCCAGTTAGCTTGAGCCATGCGTCGGCGTCGCCTACCTTGGGGATGGGGCGACGAGGGAATGGGCGCTTTGGTGGGGTTTCTTTGAGTAGGCTATTGCTGGACTTAGTGGTGATGATTTCTCCACCGAGAGCACCTGCTCCAGGGCCTAGTTCGATGAGCTTGGTGGCGCGTGAGATGGTCTCTTCATCATGCTCGACGACGAGTAGTGAGTTACCTCGGTTTTTGAGCGCTTCGAGTGTGTCGAGTAGCTTGACGTTGTCACGTGGGTGTAGGCCAATGGTGGGCTCGTCTAAGACGTAGAGAACACCTCGGAGATTCGAGCCTAGTTGGGCTGCTAGTCTGATGCGCTGGGCTTCTCCGCCAGAGAGGGTGTCCGCTGATCGGTCGAGCTGCAGGTAGCCGAGTCCGACATGGCTGAGGAAGTGCAGGCGCTGGATGATTTCTGGAAGGATATCTCTGGCGATGATTTCATCTCTACCGCTGAAGTTCCATGTTTCTAGCTTACTGATCGCATCGACAACGGAGAGTGCATTAATCTGATGGATAGCCGTGTCGTAGATGTAGGTGAAGCGTGATGATTCGCGTAGTCGGGCGCCATTGCAGTCTGGGCAGGTGAGGCGTATCTCGTCTTTGCTGGATGATAGCGAGTCGTGGATTTCTTCTTCAGCTACGGAGTTAAAGGGCTTATTGGACTTGCTCCTTGTTGGGGCTTTGCGCATGGAGGAAACGGTGCCGTAGCCACGGCAGGTTTGGCACCAGCCACGGTGGGAGTTAAAGGAGAAGTGATGGGGGTCTGGCTCTTCGAATGATTCGCCAGTGGTGGCAGATACTCGCTGGGTGGAGAAATGGAGTAAGTCGCTGGCTGACTCTGAGGCGCGCAGTGAACAGTGACCTTTTCCCATGCCGATAGCCTGCTCGGCCGTGTCGCATACGGCGAAGATGTCATGTGGCTTGAATCTCGCCAGTGGGGCAAACCCTTCGGTTTTGACTAGCTTGCCGTCGGCGAGTAAATGGGTGATGCCTTGGCGTGCTGCGGCTGCTGCGACATCGGTGTGGAATCCTTTGCGTGCTCGGACGAGTGGGGCTAGGATGAGTGATTTGGGGTGTTTTTTCTGAAGCTTGTTGATCTGATTTCCGATCGCCTCAGTGGTCTGGGAAATGACGGGCTCGCCTGAGGTGGGGCAGTGCTGGATGCCTAGCTTGGCGTAAAGGAGTCTGAGGAAGTGGTAGATTTCGGTGACGGTGCCTGTGGTGGATTTACCACCACCGCGAGAGACTCGCTGCTCGATGGCGACTGTTGGTGGGAGTCCTGTGATGCGGTCAATGTCCGGCTTCTCTAGCTGGCCTGCAAACTGGCGCGCATAGGGTGACATGGAGTCGAGGAAGCGGCGCTGGCCTTCGGCAAAGATAATGTCGAAGGCAAGGGTGGATTTACCTGATCCTGAAAGTCCTGTAACGACGACAAGCTCGTCGCGAGGGATGTCTACGGAGATGTTTTTGAGGTTGTGCTCTCGTGCGCCTGATACGGAGATGACATTGCGCGGGGGGACTGCCTTTTTGCTAGAGGTTGATTTTGGTTTGTTACCCGATACTGAGGTCGCTGGGTTGTTTTGGACGAGGGCGATGCCGGTCTGGGTGTCGGTCTTGAGTATCTGCTCTGGGGTTCCCTTAAAGACAATCTTACCGCCATCACTTCCGGGGCCAGGCCCTAGCTCGATGAGGTGGTCTGCCGCACGGATGACATCGAGGCTGTGCTCGATGACGAGCAGGCTGTGGCCAGCATTGACAAGGCGCTGGAAGACGGCGAGGAGCTTCTCGATGTCGGTGAAGTGGAGTCCCGTGGTGGGCTCGTCGAGGATGAGGAGCTTGGTGGCGGATTGCTTGCTAGGCTTGTCAGCTTCGGTGAGGATCTTGCAGAGTTTGAGTCGCTGTGACTCGCCACCTGATAGGGTGTTGAGTGGTTGACCGAGGCGCAGGTAGCCTAGCCCGACGTCGATGAGGGGCTGGAGGGTTTTGGTGATTTTTCTCAGTAGTGTGAGCTCTTTTTTACTGGTGTTTTTAGTGGTGCTCTCAGCTGCCTCTTGGGTGCGTGCCTCGATGCTAGTCGTGGCTTCAGCTACGGCTTCGGTAATGGTGAGCTGGAGGGTTTCGGCAATGTTTCTGCCTTGGAACTCATAGGTTAGTGCCTTGGTGCTGTAGCGCTTACCGTCGCATTCTGGGCATGTGATGTAGAGGTCGGAGAGGAACTGCATTTCGACTTTCTCAAAGCCGTTTCCAGAGCATCGCTGACAGCGACCATTGCCAGAGTTAAAGGAGAAGTAGCCGGGGGTGAGCTCGTCGGCTATGGCGTCAGGGGTGAGGGTGTAGAGCTGGCGTATGGCTTCGAAGGCTCCAGAGTGGACAGCTGGAGTCGAGCGTGGTGTGCGGCTCAGTGGTGACTGGTCGACTTGCTCGATAGTGGAAATATGCTTGGCTCCTGTTAGGCTTTTGATAGGTGCGGCTTCTTCGCTGGAGCTGATGGCTAGCGTATTGGCTAGATTAAGGTAAAGGATGTCGTGGGCGAGTGTGGACTTACCTGATCCTGAGACACCTGTCAGGCAGGTGAAGACTCCGAGGGGGAGTTCGAGGTTGAGGTTTTTGATATTATGTCGGGTCGCGCCTTTGATCTTAAGGTGCTGTTTTGCTTTCCGTCGGGTGGTGGGGATTGCGATGCTTTTCTGCCCAGAAAGGTAGGGCAGGGTGGTGGATTGGGGGTGTTTTTTGGCAGTGGCTTTCTGATGAGAGGATGCTCCTGAGACTTCGGCGACGATGGTGCCTCCGTGCTCTCCTGCGGCGGGGCCCATGTCGATGAGGTGGTCGCAGGCGCGCATGATGGTTTCTTCATGTTCGACGACGACGACGGTGTTACCCTTATCGCGGAGGTCGTGCATGACATTGACGAGCTGGTCGATGTCGCGCTGATGCAGTCCGACGGTGGGCTCGTCGAGGACGAAGAGGGTATTGGTGAGTGACGCGCCTAGGCAGGTGGTGAGATTGACTCGCTCTATTTCTCCGCCAGAGAGGGTGTTGGCAGGGCGATTTAGAGTGAGATAGGTGAGGCCGACTTCGCAGAGGTAGTTGAGTCTGGAGGTGATCTCAGTGAGGGCGTGGGAAATGGAGGTGCTTTGTTCGGACTGATCGGGCTTGAGGTTCTGCTCAAACCAGTCTCGCAGCTCGATGACGGGGAGGTGCCATAGTTCGGGTAGGGTCTTTCCGTGGATTTTAAAACAGAGGGCTTCTGGCTGTAGGCGTGATCCAGCGCAGTCGGCACAGTCGGTGTATGCGCGGTATTTGGCGAGGAAGATGCGGACGTGCATCTTGTAGGACTTGGTCTCACACCAGTCGAAGAAGCCTTTGACTCCATACCATTCTTCATTTTCCCATGCGTCGTGGCTGTCGGCTCTGTTTCCGTAGATGACCCATTGCTTTTCGTGTTCTTCGAGGTCTTCGTATGGAGCGGTGGTCGAGACGCCTTCTGCCTTGGCAGCGCGCATCAAGTCGGCTTGGAACTCTGCGCCTCGGGAGGTGGTAAAGGGGGCGACACAGCCTTGTTTGATGCTGAGTGTGTGGTCAGGTATGGCTTTGGTAAGGTCGATGCCAATGGTGCGGCCGAAGCCTCGGCAGCTAGGGCATGCGCCAAGAGGTGAGTTAAAGGAGAAGAGAGCTGGGGTGGGGGCTCTGAGGGTGAAGCCAGTCTTTGGGTTTTTCCAAGAAGTGGTGAAGATTTGGTGTGTGTGCTCTGAGGTTGTTTTTTTCTCGCTGTCCTTGGTGACTGAGATGGCTTCGATATTGCCTTTGCCGAAGCGCAGTGCTGCACTGAGGGCTTCGATCAGGCGGGCGCGGTTCTTGGCTGTTACTTTCAGTCGGTCTTGGATGACGAGTAGTGAGCTGGGGAATTTGAGCTTGGGATTGTCGAGGGGCTCGTCGGTGCGGATGGTTTCTCCCTTGTGGTAGACGCGGGTGAAGCCTTGCTGATTAAGCAGGGTGAGTATCTCGCTGGTGGGCGTGCTGAGGGGGACAGTGACGGGGAAGAGTATGAGGGCTTGCTGGTCGGCGAGGTGGTCGAGGCACCAGCTGGTAATGCTTTCGATGTTGTCGGGCTTGATTTGCTCTCCTGTCTTGGGGTCGAAGGCTTCAGCTAGATGTGGGTAGAGTAGCTTCAGGTAGTCATTGAGCTCTGTCAGGGTGCCGACTGTGGAGCGGGTGGTGCGGATGGTGTTTTTCTGCTCGATGGCAATAGCTGCAGGGATGCCTTCGATGCGATCGACCTCAGGCTTGTCCATGCGGTCGAGAAACTGCCGCACATAGGGAGAGAATGTTTCGACGTAGCGCCTTTGTCCCTCAGCATAGAGGGTGTGAAATGCGAGTGATGACTTACCTGACCCTGAAGGGCCAGTGATGACGGTCATTTTGCCTAGGGGAATATCGAGATCGAGATTCTTGAGGTTGTGTTGACGGGCTCCTTTGATGGAGATGATGTCGTCAGGGGTGTTTTTCTTCGCTGGCACGGGCGAAGTATGCGTTATGATGGCGCAAAATGCTAATCGTAGTTTGGGAAATTTAACGATTAGGCGACACGGTGATTACTACCGAGTTTTTATTTCCGACGGTAGCGTCTGAGCGCGAATGTCTCGTAGCTTTCTTCCTCAGTCATATGAGGGAATTGCGGCTCGAAGTCAGGGAATAGAGTGTCACCGGGGTGGTTCTCGTAGACGTGGGAGACGAGGATTTCGTCTAAGTGGGGCATGAACAGGCTGTAGATCTGAGCACCTCCAATGATGAATACGTGGGGGGTGATGAGTTCTAAGTCGTTGAGCTCTTCGGGAGAGTGGATGACATTAGCGCCCTCAGCTGACCAGTTTTTATCACGGGTCAGCACGATGCTTTGGCGGTTAGGCAGTGGTCTGCCGATGGAGTCCCAAGTCTTTCTCCCCATGACGATGGGGTTTCCCGTGGTGTGTCGTCTGAAGAGCTTGAGGTCTTCAGGTAGATGCCACGGGAGGTCACCGTCTTTGCCGATGACTCGCTGTGGAGTCATCGCGACGATAGCGGAGAGAGTGAGCTTGGGATTCATGGTGGGTGGATTAGTTGCCTTTACTCAGCTCGTTGAGATTGATGAGTGGGGTGGCCTTGTCACCGAGGGTGACGCGTGGCACAGATCCGTCCCACTTTTCAATAGCGCGAAGCTTGAGGATTTCTGGATTACTTCTAAGGGCTTTACCTTCGATGCTAATGGCTTCTGCGAGTGCTTTTGCCTCTGCGGTGATCTCGTATGCCTTAGCGTCGGCTAGGGCGACTCTCTTCTCAGCTTCTTCGACAGCGGCAAATCTCTCAGCCTTGGCTTGGACTTGCTTCTGCTCTTGCTCGGTAGTGAATCGCTTGAGCTCTTCGACTTGGCGCTCGGCAGCTTGCTTCTGGCGTTTCTTTTCTTCAACACCACGAACAATCATGGCTGGAAGGTCAAAGCGGCGAAGTAGCACTTCTTCTACGAGGATGCCTTTTTCAGAGAGGTTTTCGAGGCCTCCTAGAATACGAGCCTGCATTGAGACTTGAACTTCATCTGAGTAGAAATCTTCAGCGTTTTTGATGCCCTTACCTGCTTCACGAATGAGTGAGCGGAGCTTAGGTGTGAGGTGAACGGTTTCGAGAGCAGTGACGTCACCGGTTTCTTTATAAGCTTCTGCTGCCTTGGTTCTGTCTACACGCCATTTAAGAGTGACGTCGACGTCGGTAGTGAGCTGGTCCTGTGAAGGAACACCTACATCATCGATGGTGAGCTCTTTGTTACGGCAGTCGATTTTATGGACTTTTTTGAGTGGGTTGATGAGGTGGAAACCTTCGTTGAGCTCTTCGTTGTCAACCTTACCAAAGAGTGAGGATACACCTACATGACCAGCTGGGATAGTGGTGAAAGGGGTAAAGATGGTGAGGATGAATACGATGAGAAATAGCGGGATGATGATCGTGCTTGCGCGCTTAGCACTACGGATGCTATCGGGGTCGATATTGACGGTGTTGTTGTTGAATTGGGACATGGTTGTGACTGTGTGTTGGTTGATTGTTTGGGGCTATTACAAAAAGGTGATTTAATTACACGGAGACAGAGGCTTTGATGTGTGGGTGGGCTTCGTAGTCTCTTAGCTCGAAGTCGTCACCTGTGAAGTCTAGGATGTCGGTGACTTCTGGGTTGATCCACATGGTGGGTAGTTTTTTGGCTTCGCGTGTGAGCTGGAGATTGGCTTGCTCGGTGTGGTTCTGATAGATGTGGAGGTCTCCGAAGCTATGCACGAATTCGCGGGCTTCGTAGCCACATACTTGGGCGACCATCATGGTGAGTAATGCGTAGGACGCGATGTTAAACGGGACTCCGAGAAAGAGGTCAGCGCTGCGCTGGTAGAGCTGGCATGAGAGACCAGGCTTATCACTGTCTATATCATGCACGTAGAATTGGAAGAGCATGTGGCAGGGTGGTAGAGCCATTTTGTCGACTTTGCCGACATTCCACGCTGAGACGAGGTGGCGGCGTGAGTGTGGGTTGTTTTTTAGCCCGTCGATGAGGTTGGTGATTTGGTCGATGATTTCGCCGTCATCACCTTCCCATGCGCGCCACTGTTGGCCGTAGACGGGGCCGAGTTCGCCTTTTTCATCAGCCCACTCATCCCAGATGCGGACGCCGTTTTCCTTCAGGTAGGAAATATTGGTGTCGCCTTTGAGGAACCAGAGTAGCTCGTGGATGATGGATCGGAGGTGCAGTTTTTTGGTCGTGAGGCAGGGGAATCCCTCGCGTAGGTCAAAGCGGCTCTGCCTTCCGAAGACGGAAATGGTGCCGGTGCCGGTGCGGTCTGTTCGGGTCTCGCCATTGTCTAGGACGTCTTGGAGGAGATCGTGATACTGCTGCATGGCGATGAGGGTAGGAGGTTTAGAGGGAGAATCAAGTCCAGACCATTTAGGATTATTCGAAGGTGAAGTTTGTTTTTTTGCGCGTGGTAGTTATGAAATTATTTCTTATTGCAATAGAGTCTCAATTGCGCTTCATTGTCCCTGAGCATGACCAGCGAGATGATCAGTAACCAGCAGACCCAAGGCACAGTGGATAACACCACTAGTGGCGTTGCGTCCAGTAAGCCAGCTATGACATTGAGCATGGCGGGTGCGGGTTGTCGCTTGAGAATTCGCGAGCTTGCAGGATCTGCCTGTCAGAAACTGCGTGAAATTGGCTTTTGTGAGAATATTGAGATTTCTAAACTCTCTAATGGCCGCAATATGATTTGCTCAGTATGCGGCACTCGCTTAGCCCTTAGTAAGAAGCTTGGTGATCAGGTTCTTGTCGAGCTAGTGGTCTAGTCGCTGCTTATTTTTAATATGTTATTGCTCTGATTGATCGTTACTTGAGTTATTAGTCGGTCATTTTTCAAACGAACTTTTCAAACTGATTTTTTATATGGACTCCATGGAAATGATAGCCCTCGTCGGGAATCCCAATAGTGGTAAGACGACATTGTTTAATGCCCTTACAGGCGCCAACCAGAAGGTGGGTAATTACGCTGGGGTGACTGTATCTCGTGTTTCGGGGACATTGCGGACTCCACACGGTCATAAATTTGAGCTGCTAGATTTACCAGGTTGCTATTCGCTGAGCCATGAGGGTGTGGATGAGCCACTAGATGAGAAGGTGACTCGTGATGTGCTATTGGGCAATGTCGATGACGATGATCTTCCTTCTATGGTGGCATGCGTGGTGGATGCTTCTAATCTTGAGCGGCACCTTTATCTGGTGCTTCAGGTGATCGATCTAGGTCTGCCAGCTGTAGTGATTCTTAATAAGGTGGATCTTGCTGAGGCGCAGGGCATTCGTATCAATGTCGAGCTTCTTTCTGAGGAGTTGGGTCTGCCTGTGGTTCCTTGCCAAGCGAATAAAGGTAAGGGCATTGTTGATATAAAGCATGCCTTCAGGCACCCGTTTCCAGTCGTGTCTAAGCGGAAGTGGAAGGCAGATAAGGACACTGAAACGGCGATTGCTGAGCTGGTAAGTAAGCTGGAAAACGAGGGGGTTGAGAATGCGCAAGCTCGAGCTATCGAGCAGCGTGCTAATAAAGTTGATGGGGCTGAGGCGACTAGCTTCGAGGAGCAAATATCGAAAGCTCGCACAGAGTGGGTGCAGGAGGTTTGTAGCCTGACTGCCCGCCGCCGTGAGATGGATGAGCTCAATCGCAGCGATAAGGCTGACGAGATATTACTTCATCCTGTGTGGGGGTGGTTGATCTTTTCTTCATTGATGCTGGGGGTGTTCTGGTGTGTCTTTAAGCTAGCTGAATATCCGATGGGGTGGGTGGAATATGTGATCGAGGCGCTGAGTAATGGTGTTTCTGGATTACTTCCCGCTGGAGATGTTCATGATATGATTGTCGATGGTATCATTGGTGGTGTGGGTAGTGTGGTGATTTTCTTGCCGCAGATATTAGTGCTGATGTTCTTTATTGGTCTGATGGAGACGACTGGCTACATGGCGCGTGCCGCGTATCTGATGGATGGGGTGATGAGTAAGGTGGGGCTAAGTGGTAAGGCGTTTTTGCCGCTGCTGAGTTCTTATGCTTGTGCGATTCCGGGTATCATGGCGACACGCAGTATGGATAGCGCTAAGCAGCGATTGCTTACCATTCTGATCGCTCCGTGGATGAGCTGCACGGCTCGTTTGCCTGTGTATTCACTACTCATTGGTATGCTGCTGGCAAGCTACGGTGCCGGCGTGCAGGCGCTAGTGCTGGCAGGTATTTATGTGCTAGGCACAGTGAGTGCTCTGTTGGCCGCCTTGGTATTGTCGCCAAGGGTGAAGGGCGATGTGGAGCCAGCTCACTTCATGATGGAGCTGCCTTCGTATAGTGCTCCGGATATGTCCTTTATTTTCAGGCATCTTGCGGAGCGTGCTTGGTCGTTTTTAAGAAAAGCGGGCACGGTTATTTTAGGCCTATGTATTTTATTGTGGGCACTTGAGACTTATCCTAAGCCTAAGGAGGGAACACCTGCCTTTGATGATGCGTCACTGGCGCTTGAGCAGAGTTATATGGGTAAGATGGGCCATGCTATTGAGCCTATTGTGAAGCCTCTTGGTTATGACTGGCGCACGGGCACAGCACTGGTTGCTGCCTTTGCCGCGCGTGAAGTGTTTAATGCGAATCTTGCTATTTCTTACTCTGTAGAAGATACCGATGATGAGGATCTGTTCTTAGCTAAGCTAAGGGGACAGCTTGGTGCTGCGACTTGGCCTGATGGGCGGAAGGTCTACACGCCGCTTACGACGATGAGTTTGTTGATCTTCTTTGTCTATGCGCTGCAGTGTTTACCTACGACTGTGGTGGTGCGCCGTGAAACGAATTCTTGGGGCTGGGCTATTGGCCAGCTGGTTGGCATGTCAGCGGTTGCTTGGTTAGCCGCTTTTGC
>JALZUH010000109.1 GCA_023301645.1 Akkermansiaceae bacterium | reverse complement strand
ACACCTGAGAAAGGGAATGGTTTTTTTGTGCTAAGTCATCAAAGCTAAATCCAATGCCGTATTTATTCTGGCTGTTGCTGATAACTTTGGCTCTTGGTTTCTCCGTGGAATATAGTGCATCTTGGTTGCGAAAGAAAACATCTAACAAGACGCTTCGATAACTACTCAGCAGTAAATTGGTTTGCTCCCGCAGCATACTTCAAAGACTCCAGCTGACTGGGTAGAATAGCGAACTACTCCAGCTAGCTCGACTCAACACCTCAAACCCACTACCCCAGCAAATCTGGTCGATTAGCTTTTGTGCGTAGGTGGGCTTGTTCTTTTTTCCACTTGGCGATTTTGCCGTGGTCGCCGCTGAGTAGGACGGGGGGGACTTTCATGCCTCGGAAGTCATTGGGCTTGGTGTAGGCTGGGGCTTCGAGGGTGTTTGGGTCGCTGAATGATTCTTCGACGGCTGAGCGGCTGTCTCCTAGGGCACCGGGGATGAGGCGGGTGATGGCGTCGGTGATGACGGCGGCGGCGATGGCACCATTGGTGAGGACGTAGTCGCCGATGGATATTTCTTCGTCGACGAGTGCTTCGATGACGCGGTGGTCGACTCCTTCGTAGTGCCCACAGAGGATGATGAGGTGCTCGGAGGTGGAGAGTCTCTGGGCGTCTTGCTGGCGAAAGGGGGTGCCCTGAGGTGTCATGAGGATGACTCTGGTGTCATCGCGGCGGAGGTCTTCGACGGCGGCGAAGATGGGGCCGGGCATGAGGAGCATGCCTTGGCCACCGCCGCAGAGGTATTCGTCTGTTTTCTTATGCTTCTCTTCAGACCAGTCACGTAGCTGGTGTGCGGCGATGCTTACGATGCCTTGCTCGCGCGCTCTTTTAATGATGCTGTCACTGAGAGGGGCGAGGGCTACTTCGGGGAAAAGGGTGATGATGTCGATCTGCACGATAGAAATAGCATGAAGTTTGTTGATTGAAGTTTGAAGTTTTTTTTTGTGTGCGTAGCGTGTTCTTGGTGAACGGAGAGAAGAATAGATCAATTTACATCATCTCAGGCGAGGTGAGTGGTGATATGCATGGTGCTTGCTTGTTGTCGGCTTTGGCTGAGAAGCAGCCAGAGGTGAGCTTTCATGGTGCAGGTGGCCCTGAGATGAGGGCTGTGGGGGGAGATGGTATCCGTGACTGGGTGGAGCAGGCTGCTGTGATGGGCTTCTGGGAGGTGGCGAAGCATTACCGTTGGTTTAAGCAGCAGTTTGATGAGATGCTGGCGGAGATCGTGGAGCTCAATCCCGAGGTGCTGGTGCTGATTGATTACCCGGGGTTTAACCTGAGATTTGCCTATGCGGTGAGGGAGAGGCTACCTGATATAAAAATTGCTTATTACATCAGTCCGCAGGTGTGGGCGTGGCATAAGGGGCGCATTCCTAAGATGGTGGAGGCTCTCGACCTGATGATGTGTATTTTCCCTTTCGAGCAGCCTATTTTCCAAGATGCTGGTCTGCGCACGGTCTTCACGGGGCACCCCCTCGTCGATCAGCTGGCAGAGAAGAAGGAGGATACACCTCGTGCTGAGGATCTGATTGGTTTATTTCCCGGGAGTCGTGAGCGTGAAATCGCGAGTTTGTTCCCGCTGATGGTGGAGACTGCTCGTCGTATGCATACTAATCATCCTGAGCTGCGCTTCGAGGCGTCTGCGGCTTCTGATAAACTGGCAGCTCAGATGCAGGGCATTATCGATGCTGGCGGGCTGAGTGCTCCTGATGTGATCACACTGAGGACTGGGACAAGTCAGTCGCTGATGCAGCGTGCTACTTGTGGCGTGGTGGCTAGTGGCACTGCGACTCTTGAGGCTGCTGTATTGGGGATGCCGTATTGCTTGGTCTATAAGGTGGCGTGGCCCACATGGGTGATCGGTAGTCTGCTAGTGAAGATCAAGTTCATCGGTATTGTTAATATCCTCGCTGGCGAGAAGGTGGTGGAGGAGCTCATTCAGGGGAATGCCCAGCCTGAGCAGGTGGAGAAGCTTCTCACTGAGCTGATGTATGATTTACCCGCTCGCGAGGCATTGCGCTCGCGTCTACTCGAAACAGGCTCGAAGCTAGGTGAGCCAGGTGCTCATGAGCGTGCCGCTGCTGAGGTTGCCCAGTTACTTAAATGATCCATTCACATGTCTGAGATAGAAATTACGAAGCCTAATCCGATTTATAAAATCCTGATCATGATCTTGCCTATTGGGGTGGTCGTGGGAACGGCGATTTTCATGTATATGTATTTCCACCTTGAGCGCGAGGAGGCGAAGGAGCACTCGGTCTTAGTAGCGCGTGAGATGAAGGTGAGTGAGCTGGAGAGCTTGGTCGATAAGTTTACCAATAGGATCGGTCTGCGAGATATTGATAGTGAGCAGGGTCGTGCTGGCCTGCACCGCGCAGCGTCGATGATCGAGGGGGGCTTAGGCCCGCAGAATCTAGGACTGACTGTGACGAAGGGTGAGGGGGTGGCTGCTCATGGGAAACTATGGAGAAGTCTCTCTGTGGATATTCGTGGTGTTGTGCGCCCTGAAGAGGTGATCGTGGCGAGTGTCAGCTACTCGGGGAATGGTGAGCTGGCTGATGGGAATACGGTGTCTACGGTGATGATGCTCGCTAGTGCTATGGCGCGGGATAAGCCTGCGAGGACGATTCGATTCGTCTTTGAGCCATTGGTAGTGGCCGATGTAGGCGAGCTGAAGGAGCGTGCTGGATTAGTTCTCAAAGATGATGAGAAACTAGCTGGAGTCATTGCTCTGGATACGATGCAGGGGATGCCTGATTTATTAGATGCTGGCTGGGTGAGTCTGGTGAGCAAGTCAGCCATTGATATCGAGCAGGGGAGTGAACTCCTGCTGACACATTCCGTTTATTCCTCGGAAACGTGGAAGGATAATGAGGACGGCCGACTAGCGGCAACACTTAATGTGGCGAAGCAGTTGCGAAATCGACTACTCAAGATGGCTAGTGAATAATGAGCCTGATATGGGTGGAATGAAGGCTACTTCTTGCTTGAGGCTAAGATTTTAGAGTGATTTTTCTTTAGGTCATGTTGGAAATTAAGTAAGAGTAAGTATATTCGTAAGGGTGCTATGGCAAGGAACAGAAGAAATAATAGCTCACAGACTTCTCATCATGAGGGCTATAATAAGGTGAGAGCAAGGACGGAGCGCATGAAGCTTTCCGTTCGCTTTACCTTATGTTTATCTGTTTTGACGGCTAGTTTGGCCTTCTTGGCGACGACTCTTAAGCCCTACCGCAATCTCGAAATTCTGCGTAGCTATTACACGAATGAGGTGAAGGAGCTAGAGCAGGTGAAGCTAGAGAAGCTCGATGAAAAGGCGAGAGAGCTCGATGCCATCGAGAATGATCCGCAGTATTTAGGGCTCATTGCTCGTGATCGCCTGCATTATTATCAGCCGGGTGAGCACGTTTTCCGTATTGAACGCTAGTTTGGTATTTGGTATTGGCACTTGCACATAGTGTCTCTGGGCATAGTCTTTTTTGCGGGTGTTTTTTGCAGAATGTTTTGAGAGAATTTGATGACCATTTGTTTTTATGACGATTTATTTTACAAGTAATCAGCGAGGTGGGTATTCATGGGCGCGCTCATTGACGCTATTTTCTGTGGGCTTACTGGCTCTGCTTTTCTTTTGCCTGAGTGCTCCACTCAGTCATGCCGGCTCTGAGACGCCGCCTCTGCTGGCTTCTTATTTTAAAAAGAACGAGACGATCAAGGGGGAAGTGGGTGCGATGATACCACCTGAGAAGATGAAGAAATACATCACGAAGGTAAGAGCCGCTGCCCAAGCCGATGAGGCATGGTTTCGAAAATTCGAGAATGATGCTCCGTCAGGGTTACCGCTACCATGGCATGAGAAGCTAGGTCTCACTAAGGAGGACTACGCGGATTATCTGAAGCTATGGGGGGAGCGTGAGTTCCAAGTGATCCACCAAGTCACTCTCAAGCTCGAAGAGGCTAAAGAGGGGGAGTGGATGATCAGAGTGAGTGGTGCAGGCATGCCAGTCACGCTGCTGAGATTTATCATGAAAGAGGGGCATTTCAGGTCACCTAATGGTGTGATGAAGCGTATTGAGGATATTAATGCTGCCCCAGAGAGTGTATTGGGTGGGTGGAAAGGGCAGGAGTGGCGCTATGTGAATACTACCGACTTTATTTCGACGAGGGAGAATATTGCCTTGGGTAAGCTCGTTGATGAGAAGCATTGCCTATTGGTGTATAGATTTCAGGAGGAGACTGCTGGTCGCCGCTTGGCCGATAGGAGTATGGTGATACGCTTTAGCCCACCTCGGAAATAATAGCACGATGGCTCGATCTACAGGAGCGTTCTCTCAAGTTGGGGTGAGATTCTTACGGTCTTTCTTCCGCCTACCTGCGGATCTTCCTAAGCATACGCGTGTGGTGGCTCTTATGGGGATCTTACTCGTTGTCTTTACGGTGGTGATAGCCCTTGTCTTCGCACTTTCTAATCTCTGGCTGTCATCGTCGTGGGGTGCTGGGGTAATCGCTCGTAAGGTGGAGCAGAAGGCGGGGATTCCTATGGAGATCGGCTCTGCACGCTGGTCACCTTGGGCGGGGCTGAGTCTGAAGGACGTGACGGTCGAGCTGCCCAGTGAGTATGAGCTGGATGCGGCTGGGAAGCCGCTGGGTGCGCCTATGGATAAACCGTTGAGTAAACCTATAGTTTCGGTGGCGAAAGTTCAGGTATTGCCCTACTGGCCGAGGTTCTTCAGGGGGAAGTTAGAGCTGAAAAAAGTCACGGTTGATCGCCCTCATATTCATGTTTCAATAGAAATGCTAGCAGCGATGGCGCAGCGCTACCAGCTGCCCGCGGTAAGTCCAAAAGTCGCAGAGTCTGAGGTCGATAAGTCGAAGGTAAAGGATACAGCAAAGAAAGCTCAGCAGAGTAAGGGTGAGGAGAATCCTGCAATGAAGAGTGATACAGCTAAGTCACCAGAAGTAAGCCCAAAGAAAGCAGCAGCTGATGTAGCCACGAGAACACCTCAACCTCAATCCCGCCCTCAGTCTCAAGCGGGTAAGCAAGTAGCCGCGAAGAAAGCTGTGATGAAGGCTCTCACTATGGAGCAGCCTCTGTGGCTCGAAATCCGTGACGCGGAGGTGATAGTAGTTTCAGTGAAGCAGCAACTAGAGGTGCTTTCTCTCAAGGAGGTTTCGATTGAGGCGCCCGTTTTTGGCGATGATGCCGAGGGGGTTATTAAGATTGGAAAGACGGTGTTACTGGGGGAGTCCTATCCTCATCAGGTGCAGGAGGTGATCAAGTGGGAGAAGCCGTTTCTGAGCATCGGGGGGGATTCCCTAGCGCAGCTGGGTCTTGAGCTTGGCTTTAAAACAGACTTTGAGGCGAGGCTTTTACTGAGAAGGGGGCGACCGAAGGCTACGGGGTTTGATTTCTCGTTAGGGGTGGATCAGCAATCTCCTCTCGAGTGGAATATGTTCAAGCAGTGGGCGGTGGTTGCAGAGGTAGAGAAGATGTCAGTGCGGCTAACAGGTAAGGGCGCACTTTTTAACCCGCTGGCGTGGCGTGGTAGCCTACTGGTAGAGGCAGAGCATGTCCGAACGAGTGAACTCCATGGTAAGCAAAGTATCGACATTGATGAGGTGTATGTGCCGGCGTTATTTAGCGGTGGCCAGCTTCGATGGAGTGGCGTGCGCGTGATAGGTGAGGATCTAGCAGTGCTGGGTAATGGTAGTGTAGGTAGTTCGGGCAAGGTGCTCGCGGTGACTCGTCTCGTCGTCTCTCCAGAGATCGCTGAGGAAGTAACGCGAGCATTGCACGGGGCGATGATTCCTGGCGGAGGGCATCGGTGGTGGAAGGACTTAGATACCCCCGATAGGCAGATTCGAGATATCGTGCTGTCAGGTGATCTGCGCCGCCCTATGATCAATGTTTCTAGCAGATATGAGGATATCGCTGTATCGATCGTTCTTGAAAAAATCCGCACATTTATCCGCCGGGAGATGCATGAGGAAGGTAAAGTGTTGCAAGCTGTGCCAAATCACGAAATATTTAGAAACAAAGCGTATGAGAATCATTAGTGGAACAGCAGGGCGTCGTCATATCAAAGTCCCGGGATCAGTAGCTCGACCGAGCACCGATCGATTAAGAGAGGCATTATTTTCTATCCTCAGTGAGCAGGTGAAGGATGCGGTGGTTTTGGATTTATTCGCTGGCTCAGGTGCGCTGGGACTGGAGTGTCTGAGCCGTGGGGCTAAGTCCTGCACCTTTATTGACGATAGCCGCGAAGCGCAGCAGGTCATTAAGAGGAATTTACGTGAGCTCGATCTTACTGGTGGTCGAGTAGCGGGGAGTGATGTTTTTCGATCCCTTGCCGGCGATAGGGGTAGCTACGATCTTATCTTTGCTGATCCTCCGTATTACAAGCGTCCTGATGATACTGATTTTGTGGCGGAGTTGATGCTTTCTGAGCATTTACCACAAATGCTAGCCGAGGGTGGCTTACTCATCGTCGAAGATCCACCCAGTAATAAGCGTGAGCGCGAGCAATACGAAGGCTGGAAGCTACTCGATCGTCGCCAATACGGTAGCTGTGGTATTTTGTTTTACGAAAAATCCCCGCAGGCGGCCTCGTCGTCATAGCCATTGTTGCTAAATACTGCTTTCTTATTTGAAGTTATTACTACTCTCATGCCTGTCTTTCTCATCCTACTTATCTACAATCTCCTCTACCCTGTGATTGTAATCATCGGCTTTCCCGCATGGGTGGTGAAGATGTGGAAGCGTGGTGGCTATGGCACTGGGCTGATGCAGCGACTTGCATGGTATGGTGGAGCTACTAATAATGAATCAGCTGATCAGGTAGGTGCTGAAAACAAAGGCGTCGTCTATATCCATGCGGTATCAGTAGGGGAGGTCTTCATCGCGACGAAGCTCGTCGACCAGTGGCTAGAGCTCCACCCAGAAGAGCAGTTTGTCATAGCTGCCACCACGGCGACGGGGCACGAGGTAGCGAGGGCGAAGGCGGAGGAACTCAACGAGAAGCAGGGAGCTGGTAGCGTGCGTGTGATCTACAGTCCGCTTGATTTTGGCTGGATGATCAGATCGGTATTTAGAAGGTTTCGGCCGCAGCAGATCATCCTTATAGAGGCTGAAGTATGGCCGAACTTCCTCATGCAGGCGCGCCGAGACGGGATCATGGTATCGATTGTCAATGCTCGCTTGTCGAAGCGCTCAGAAGCACGTTTTGAGAAGTTTGGTATGCTGATCAAGCCGATCTTTGGCATGCTGGATCGAGTGTGCACTCAGAATGAAGAAGATGCTGAACGGTTTGCAGGATTGGGCATTTCCTCTGATCGCATCCATAGCGTGGGTAGTATGAAATTTGACTCTGCTAGTGGCTCACCACCGCAGAAAAGAGAAGCCTTCCAAGCGATAATTGATGGCTGTGGCAAGGGGCGTAAAGTAGTGCTTGCTGTCAGCACACACGCTGGTGAAGAGAAACTCATCGGTGAGGCATTCCTGAATTCAGGCGCAGCTGATGAAGCCCTCCTTATCATTGCTCCACGTCATGCAGAAAGACGAGCTGAGGTAGTGGCTGATATGAAGTCGGTAGGCTTTGCCCCACTGCTGAAGACAGAGCTCGATGCTGGGAAGGCATCCTATCGGAGTGATAGCAATCAGCTAGCAGGGAACATCTGTCTGATTACCGATACGACAGGTGAGCTGAGAGACTGGACAGCTCATGCAGACATTGCGGTGATTGGTAAGAGCTTTCTAGGTAAGGGCGGGCAGAATCCTGTGGAGGCGATCATTGCAGGGGTCCCTGTCATTTGCGGAGCTCATATGGGGAACTTCGAGCCTCTCGTAAGCCAGCTTATAAGTGCTGGGGGAGTCGTCTCAGTCGATTCTGAGCAGGAGCTGGCAGCAGAAATGCTGAGCTTACTCCATCATTCTGAAGCGATCGAGTTGACGAACAATGCAGAGCAAGTGCTCACCAGCCATCAAGGGGCTGTGGTGAAAACTGTAGAACTTCTTCATTTGTAAGCTTCCATTAATCGAATTAACGTGAAAACTAACACCGAACATGAGTAAGAAGAAATCACCTTCCGAGGGCGCTAATGAAGCAGTCGACCTCAGCGCACTAGACTTAGGCAACGGCCTAGGACCTGCATGGGCACGTAATGAGCCTAAGAAATCTCGCCATAATAACAGTGGCGGCGGAAGAGGCCATAGTAAGTCTACATCACAAGGCTCTGACGAATCTGGCAAAAAGCGCCAGCCACAACGTCGCGAGCACTCTGGTAATGACCGCAGAAATGACAGGAACGACCGTCCTCATTTCAAGAAGCGTGACTCAAGACGTGGTGACCAATCACAGCGCTCTCACTCACCACGCCGCGCACCGGTAGCTCCTCCAGAAGGTGTCAAGGCGCGCATCATGCCAGCAGAAGAAGGTCTTGATGCATTGGCAAAGCAGATTTCTGATACTGGACGCACTCATTCTGTCTTCGAGCTAGCGTGGCTAGTGCTCGGTGGGACTGATCGATTCCATGTTATTTTAGAAAGTGAGGAAGCTCCTCTCTACAGGAGTAAATCCGACCAATCTGTCTGGCTCACTCAAGCCGAATGCCTAGCTCACTTCTGGGCAGCGGATCTCTCGAAGAACTACTACGGCGAGGAGACTGTCGAAGTCGAAGCGCCAAGTGGTAATTTCCCCTCTGTGGCGCGATGTGGTCTGAGTCGTCGACTCATAGCTCCTCCTAATCATCATTCTTATCAGAAGGCGATTGCTGATCTCCATGCTGAGAGCTACTCGCATATGTCGCTGGACCAGTATAAGAGCAAAGTAATCGTCGAGAACTCCGAGGAGGTCATCGCTGAGTGGAAGGAAAGCATGACCAAATCCATTCAGTGGAGTCCGAAATGCACTAAATCTTCACCAGTTGAGTGTGAAGCATCTACTCAGTGCGAAGCCGCACCTGAGGGCGAAGCCGTCGCTGAGACTCAAGAAGTCGCTGAGTGTAATGATCAACCTGTAGCCGAAGCTCTGGTATTGAAGACCCGTCGTGAAGTCGAAGAGCACTTCATCGCTCATGGATTCGCTGAAGAGTTCGAGCAAAGCAAAACCATATCTGCAGCTGGAAATATCGCAGTTGCTATGATCAATCCTGCTTTATTTAGCCTGCTCAAGAGCACTGTTGCGGAGCAGAAACGCTACCCTGGTGATCTCGCCTCCATTCTGTGTAAGCAGATGAGTGGCCGCCATCTCGCTGTCTTTAAGTGGAAGAAGCGTCTCCACTGTGGACCAGCAAGGCCGAAGCTCATGCCTGAAGACTTGGTCATAGCGGATCGTCCCAGAGCCATCTATGAATGGATCGCGAAGCATCCAGCTGGAAATATCGATGAAATGTGGCAGCAGTGCCTACCCGCAGACGTGGATGAAGAATCTAAGAAGCAGTGGTATCACGATCTTCGCTGGCTCATTAATGAAGGGCAGGTGCTCCTACTCTCCGATGGTAAGCTGAACATTGCCAAAGAGAAAAAGACTGAAGCTGCCGCCAAGCCTAAGCAGAAAGCGAAAGCTCAAGCTAAAGATGAGGCTAAAGATGAGGCTGAAACTAAGTCTGAAGCCGAAGCTACACCTGAAGCAGACAAGCCAGCTCAAGAAAGCTAAGCCTACTTTTTAAAACTCCTTGCAGAAAGCAGGGAG
>JALZUH010000108.1 GCA_023301645.1 Akkermansiaceae bacterium | reverse complement strand
AAGCTCAAGCTCATCGGCACCGATGTTGCGAGCTTTGGAAACATCGAGCCAAAGGTCGAACACCAAAACATTACCATCTGTGACCCGAATTCAGGTGTCTATAAGCGACTCATTATCTCAGCCGATGGCAAAAAGCTCATCGGAGGTATCCTGATCGGTGACGCAGAAGCCTATGGCACGCTGCTCCAGATGACACTAAATGACATGGATCTACCTGACGATCCACTCCAGCTCATCCTTCCAGCAAGTGATGGTGAAGCGGCTGACATCGGCGGTGGCCCAGGTGCCCTTCCAGACAGCGCACAGATCTGCTCGTGTGAGAATATTTCTAAGGCTGACATCTGCTCAGCGATGGTAGATGGAGGAGCAAGAACGCTCTCCGACATCAAAGGCTGCACCAAAGCAGGCACCGGCTGTGGAGGCTGTGTCCCGCTAGTGACCAAGCTCATCAACCACCAGCTCAGTGAAATGGGTGAGGCTGTCAATACTGACCTCTGTGAGCACTTCCCATTCACTCGTGTCGAGCTCTACGACATCGTCAAGGTAACGGGCATCAGCACCTTTGACGAGCTACTCGGCACCCACGGCAAAGGCGACCATGGCTGTGAAATTTGCAAACCTGCAGTCGCATCGATCCTAGCGAGTATTCACAATGACAAGATCATCGCATCTCAGAACGCGAAGCTCCAAGACAGTAACGATCGCTTCCTAGCTAACATTCAGAAAAACGGAACCTACTCCGTAGTGCCACGTGTCCCGGGTGGCGAGATCACCGCTGAGCGACTCATTGTCCTAGGTGAAGTCGCTAAGAAGTATGACCTCTATGTGAAGATCACAGGTGGACAGCGTATTGACCTCTTCGGAGCTCATCTCAATGACCTCCCTACTATCTGGAAAGAGCTCATCGACGCTGGCTTCGAGAGTGGCCATGCTTATGGCAAGTCACTCAGAACGATCAAATCATGTGTCGGATCTGCTTGGTGTCGATTCGGCGTGCAGGACAGCACGAATTTAGCCATCCGTTTAGAAAATCGCTACAAGGGAATCCGCTCCCCTCACAAGCTGAAATCAGCTGTCAGTGGCTGCACCCGCGAATGCGCAGAGGCTCAGAGCAAGGACTTCGGTATCATTGCTACTGAGAATGGCTACAACCTCTACCTTGGAGGTAATGGTGGTATGAAGCCACGCCATGCTGATCTTTTTGGAACCGACTTAGACGAGGCAACTATCACGACCTACATCGACCGCTTCCTGATGTATTACATCAAGACGGCTGACAGACTTACCCGCACATCCGTCTGGGTAGATGGTCTTGAGGGAGGCATGGATCACCTTCGTAAGGTCATCATCGATGACAGCCTCGGACTCTGCGAAGAGTTCGACAAGCAAATGGAGCACCTCCTCGAAACCTATCACTGTGAGTGGAAAGACGCTATCGAAGACCCCCAGAAGATGAAGCTCTTCAAGCACTTCGGTAACTCCGACGCACTCGATCCTACTGTTAAATTCGGTAGAGACCGCACACAAATCCGCCCTGCTACTAAAGCTGAACTAGCCGCTCAATAAGTAACACAGGCTGATTAATTATACATTATAACTATTACTCTCAATATGACTCAAACAACAGAATCATCACAGTGGATCGAAGCTGGATTAGAAGAAGACTTCCCTCAAGGGCTCGGTATCTGCATCCAGCACAACGACTTGCAAATCGCCGTCTTTAACTACAATGGTGAAGAATGGTATGCTACCCAGAATCTATGCCCGCACGACGACCAAATGGTCCTCTCAAGAGGACTAACAGGTGCTGCTAGTGGTGAGCCGAAAATCGTCTGCCCACTTCATAAGCGTGCATTTGCACTACGCTCAGGTGAATTCCTCGGTGAAGGCGAAATGTCATGCTTGACCACCTACCCGGTGAAAAGAGAAGGCGGAAAAGTCTATCTACAGGTGTAGCTGACCTCAGCTTCCTGCGCTACTAGCTTCATGCTACTATACTAGTAGTCACATTCATCATCACAGAGCCCTATAGTGTTGCAGTATTGCAACTATAGGGCTTTTTTGAACCTACCAATGAGCCGAAGACAACCGCTTGATGAGAACCCTGCAGTTCGAAGCCCTAGCACTAGCTAAGTGTCAGACACTTTTTATAATCCTCATCACTCAGGCAGCATGGATCTGCTGCCACCCAGTGATCTTTCTCAATTTCTACGAGTGATAGATCCATTCCGATGGTTTCATCATATCGCTTGTGCTCGATACGATGACCAAAGGCACTGCCTTTAGGCGGATTAATAGGTGAGGGAATCTCACCGTCGAGAGTCACTCTGTTGTTTTTCAAAGATGGATCTGGCTCTGGAATAGCCGATAGGAGCGCTTTGGTGTATGCGTGTTTGGGATCTTTATAAATGGTGTCAGCATCTGCTACCTCAACAATTTTACCCAAATACATCACCGCAACACGGTCAGAAATATGCTTCACCACCGCCAAGTCATGAGCGATAAATAAGTAACTTAGCCCCATATCGCGCTGTAACTCTAGCATGAGATTAAGCACTTGGCTCTGCACGGAAACATCGAGTGCAGACACTGGCTCATCTGCTACGATAAGCTTTGGCTTCAGGGCGATAGCACGAGCAATACCAATACGCTGGCGCTGCCCTCCTGAGAACTCAAAGGAGAACTTATCAATGGCTTTCTTAGGTAAGCCCACGCGGTCGAGAAGCTCAGCAATCCACTGATTGCGCTCACTGCGTGTCCCCATCTTGTGAATGGCAAATGCTTCCTCAATGATCGCGCGCACACTCAGACGAGGGTCAAGTGACTCAGCAGGATCCTGAAAGATCATCTGCAAGTCCTGCCTCGTTGATCTCAGTGTCTTAGCACCAGCACGGCTGATGTCTTGGCCATCGAAGTTAATGGTTCCCGAAGTAGGGGCATGCAGCCTCACAGCGCACTTACCTAGTGTCGACTTACCGCAGCCAGACTCGCCGACTAGACCAAGTGTTTCTCCATGTTTGATAAACAACGAGACGTCGTCGACAGCTTTTACAGCGCCCTTTTGGCGTAGCATGACACCGCCCATAATAGGGAAGTGCATCTTGAGATTGGATATTTCTAGTAGATTATCAGACATATCAATTAGGCATTAATGGTCGAGCAAAGATAGAGCTAGGGTTTATAGCATTGCGGGCATGTTTCCACCCAGTGATTTGGCGACACCTCTCGGTATTCAGGCTTTTGGGTCAGCTCGCTCACAGGCACCCCGAGTCGCTGGCAGAAACGGCAGCCTTGCACGAAGTCATGAATGGAAGCGACGTTTCCTGGGATTGTTTTCAACTCAGACTTACGCGGAGTATCGAGTCGTGGCATCGAGCTCAGTAAGCCCTTGGTGTAGGCATGGAGTGGCTCTTTAAATAAGCTCTCAGCCGTTGTCTTTTCGACAATGCGTCCAGCATACATCACCACCACCTCATCACACGACTGAGCAATAACACCGAGGTCATGAGTGATGAGAATAACAGACATGCCCATTTCCTCCTGTAGATCACTGATGAGATCAAGAATCTGTGACTGCACTGTCACATCAAGTGCCGTAGTAGGCTCATCGGCAATGAGTAGATCTGGCTTACACGCCAGTGCCATAGCGATAACGACACGCTGGCGCATACCACCAGAGAGCTGGTGAGGGTATTCACCGACGCGTAGCTCAGGAGCTGGGATTTTGACTTTTTTGAGAATATCAATCGACGCCTGCCAAGCATCCTGCTTGCTTATCTTCGTGTGGAGGAGAAATACTTCGCTGATCTGCTTCCCGATGCGGTGGCACGGGTTGAGCGCTGTCATAGGCTCTTGGAAAATCACTCCGATATCGATTCCACGAATCTTTCGCATCTCCCCAGTAGACAGCTTAATAAGATCCTGACCATTGAGGATCACCTCACCACCAAGAACCTGACCCATGGGTTGAGGTAGTAGCTGAACAATCGACATAGCAGTCACGCTCTTACCACAGCCAGACTCGCCGACAATGCCCACGGTCTTACCGCGAGGAACGCTGAAGCTAATCTCGTCAACGGCTCGCAACCACCCTCCGTCAGTTTTGAATGAGGTGATGAGATTTTTTACTTCTAGTAGATTATCTGCCACGATGCTTAGTTCTTTCTGTAATGGTCATAGACCGAGTTTTTCTCAGGGAAGGTTCGACCTTCACGCTTTGCCTTGAGAGTTTCTTTCTTAATATCCTCGTCGATCCAGTAGACATAGCTCGATTCAAAGTCTCGTGTCAGCTTCACATTGAAGTCATCTGGCCACTGCATCCAGCGCCAGTATCCACAGCGAATAAAAGGAGTCTTATATCCCGGAACCCAAGGCGCATCGCGATGAATAATCTCAAGGGCACGATGTGAGGCCTTTTCTATTTCATCAAGTGTGCGCGCGTCGCGAATAGCCTGTGACACCTCGTCCATCTCCGGATCTGAGTATGATGAGAAGTTATTGGTCATGGTTTTCAGCTCCCCTGTCGCCTCGTCATACGCATTGGAAGAGTGAAAGAACTGACGAAAGCTCGGGAAAGGAGGCCCCACCCCCCAACCACTGAAAGTCAGCTCATGCTTTTTCTCAAGGCCCATATTAAAGGCCGCAGAGCCATCGAGTGACTCTAGCTTATACTCTACACCAGCCTTGATAGCGCTCTCCTTCAGGCGTGAAAGAATAGCAGTAGCAATAGGTGACGAGCCATAAGTCAGGGTAAAGGAGAGTCTTTTACCGGCATCATTGATTAACACACCATCTTCTCCGCGCTTGGTGAAACCAGCCTTCGCGAAGCTCTCCAGTGCCAGCTTTTCAGAATACCCCCTCGCCTTGATGTCGGGATGGGAATACCGCCCATAACCATCGGCAAAACTATCGAGCCTTTCGGCATCGCCTCGCAAATCAAAGGAAATGACTTTTTCAAAGTTCGTAGCATACTGCAGGCCAATACGAATATCGCGATTATCAAGTAATGGCTTCGCGCAGTTGATGTATAAACCTCGCGGGACAGCCGGGTAGTCAGCGTAAAATGTCGCCTTCTCAATGTAGCCATCAAAGACCGCATCAAACTCTGTTTTTTCATACCAGTTTTTAGCAGTCGAAAGCGGGCTGAATTCCAGCTTGCCCTTCTTAAAATACTCCAATGCCGTATTGGAGTCACGGATAAGACGATACTGAATCTTGTCGGCATTAAAGCGATTCTTCGTATACTTGCGATCCTTTGCCCACCAGTCTTTCACACGGCTCAGCGTGATCGAGCGACCTTTGAGGATGTCTTTAGACTCGATAAAGTAAGCCCCCGTCGTCGGCTGAGGACGCCAGTTGTAGCGCTTGACGAAATCAGGCCCCACCACATTGTAAAAATGCCTAGGAAATGGTGATAGCGATGCTGACTCGGCAGCATCAGGCTTGGCACTAGCCAAGGTGATCGACAAGTAATTGGCATCATAGCGCGTAATATTGCTAAACTGATTACTAAAATACTGCTTACGATAAGGACTGTTAATGTATGGCCCGAGACTCAGATAAAAGGACATAAAGACATCATCACTCTCAACTGCCACGCCATCATTATAAATCGCCTTCTCATCAATGTGAAAATAAACCGTTCTCTGGTCAGCACTCACTGCCCACCTGTCCGCTAGGCCGGGAATCGTTTCCCCTGTATTTGGATGAGTCATTACCATACTCAGGTTAATGTTACCTGAGTGTTCACCACGAAAGCCGTTATTGGACTGATCCCCTATCACACGAAGTGTAGCGGGGAATTGGCTCATCGCCGTATGGTAAACCCCACCCTTCTTCGCCTTCTCAGAACCCAGCTCTGGCTCATCCCAGTTTGTTTCCCAAGTCAAACCTTCGGGTAAATCTTCCAGTGTCAAAAAGCTAAAAAACTCTGGATTCTTAATACGAAGCTCCAAGGCAACAAGCTCCTCTTGCTTAGCCTTCTTCTGCTCATTGCTCAGCCCGTCAGCAGCAAGTTCCTCTTTGAGCTGCTCAAGTTCACTTGTCAGCTTGGTCTTAACTTGGTTGTTATACTCTTGATAAAAACGCTGCACCTCATCGGTATTATCGCGTGGTGGGAACTCCTCCTCCTTCGTGCATGACGTGGCGACAAGCACGGCAGAAAGTGTCGCAAGCAAGCCTGCTAACCTACTGAGTAATGACTTAGGGCTATTTCTCATTATTTATAAAAGGTAAACTTCTTCGGGTCAAATGCCTCACGCACAGCCTCACCGATAAAGGTAATTAGTAGTAGTAGCACCACCATCGCGATGAACACGGAGGAAACAATCCACGCTGCATCTAGGTTAGCTACACCGTCACCGAGCGTTCTGCCCCAGCTTGGGTAATTCTCGGGGAGACCGAAACCAATGAAATCAAGAGCCGTAAGTGACGTCGTCACTGCTGAGAAGGTAAAGGGAACCAAGGTCACAATCGTAGAAATGACATTGGGAAGAATATGCTGCGTGATCATCCTTGGAGTAGAAGCACCGAGTAGCTTACTCGCCTGCACATAGTCTCGCGACTTCTCCTTATAGGTCGCTGTTCGCATGTAGTAGGTCATCCCAATCCATGAGAAAACACACATAATCCCCACGATCATACCAATCGTGCGATCCTCTGGCTCAAGTCGGCTATTGATGATCATCACCACAAAGAGGAATGGAATATTGGAGAGAATCTCAATGAGTCGCTGTGAAATCATATCGAAGAGACCACCGAAATACCCCATCAAGCAACCCATCGTAAGCCCCAGTAGATAGCTCACAGAAAGATAGAGAACCGACGCCTTGAGCACCACTTGGAAGCCACCGTAAAGTGTTGCTAATATATCCCAGCCTTTTGAATCGGTGCCGAGGTAGTTTGCATTTTTAAAATTCGGCTTCAGCGCTGGATAAAGTGTCGTCTGCATCGCTGTCGCCGGCATCTCACCAAAGGCCTCATAGGTCATCTCACCAAGCATCTCACGAGAAACTAAGTCCCCCTTATCCCACTGCTCAGTGAGCACAGGATCACCACTAAGCCCGTATCCTGAAGCGCGACCAGTGATCACACCTTTGCGGAATTTATACATACTCTTCTTAAGCTGATTCTCATCATCGTCAGAAGAAGCCTCACCCTCGGCTTGCTCGATCACATGGTAAGTATAGGCAATACCTGAATAGGGCTTCGACTGATCCGCTCGGTAGTAAACACCGCGGTCATCTTTTTCCACAGCTACCTTCACGAGATCTTGTGAATCGAGCACTGGATCCCATGGCACGATAGGCATGATGACGAAGTTATCTGACTCCGCAGCCTTCCATGACTTCTTAAGCTCACGGTAACGCGCCTCACTATCATCCTCACCGCCAAAGGTCGTTCCTGGGTATTGCTTCTGCTGGAAGGCAGGGAAATACCAGCCGCCGTCATACTTCACTACCAATGCGCGCTTACCCACTAATGACTGGTCAAGTAAGGCAATAACGACCAATGCGATAAAGAGCCAAAACGACACATAACCACGACGAATAGACTTAAAACGCTCGAACTTTCGCAGCGTCATCGGACGCCAGTGGATGTCCTTCCCTCCCTTGATTAATAACCATAGGCCTAGGATAAATGCCACTGCCATGACGACATAGCCAGCTACATCGCCGAATCTGAAAAACCAGCGCAATGACGGCAATGCCCACCCCATAAAATGGGACAACCCGCCAATAAGGGCGAGTAAGATAATGCTGAGGCTAATATTACGAAGCATAAGAAAAAGGAATGATGAATAACTTATTTGTAACTAATACGCGGGTCAACAATCGCCACGCAAAGATCTGAGATGATATTACCAACGAGCTGTAAAATCGCCCCTACCACCAGCACACCAAGAATCAGAGGCTCATCACGCTCGATGACAGCACTAAACTGCATCAAACCAAAACCATTGATATCGAATATTTTTTCAATCAAGAAACTTCCCCCGATAAGAATACCAATATTACCACCAAATGTTGTCGCAATCGGGATCAGAGAGTTTCTAAAGGCGTGCTTGAAAACAGCGCTACGATAAGGAACCCCCTTCGCAGTAGCCGTTCTCACATAGTCGGCCGCCATGTTGTCCATGAGGTTATTCTTCATCATCATCGTCATGAAGGCAAACGACCCGACCAAATAACAAATCATCGGCATTGCAGCGTGGTAGAATAGATCAGCAACCTGTCCAAGCCACGTCATTGATTCATAATTCTCACTCCGAAAACCAGATAGTGGGAACCACTCTAGCTTAAAGCCAAAAACCAGCAGCAAGAAAGCGCCTAACACATAACCCGGGACAGCATAGCCGCTGAAAACAAGGACCGATGAAAACGTATCCAAAAACGACCTATGCTTAATCGCCTTGAGAATGCCCAAAGGAATACATACTGAATAAATGATGATCATACTGCAGATGCCATAAAAGAGAGAAATCGGAAACC
>JALZUH010000107.1 GCA_023301645.1 Akkermansiaceae bacterium | reverse complement strand
ATCACCCTGTTTGACCACCGCTGGGAGTGGATCCATGAGGGTATTCTTCCTGGCTTTCGCTGCTACGAATACCAGCAAAGTAGAGTGGCTCGTGATCTTCAGAAGATTATTTCCTAGGAGCTGAGCCGTGAGGCTTGCGCTTGTTGCTAAGGAGTTCTTAGGTTTCGAAGTAACGATGATGACAGTGGATGAGAGAGGCTAAAATCTCAGTAATGTCTTGGTGACCTTCTGTGTAGCTAGCCGCTACCGTGAGGTGATTGGAGGGGGTTAGAGTGAGCTTCACTGTGGCTATGATGCTAAATGTGTAGTCACTAAATGTGTCATTGGTCAGAATGAGATTGGAGTATATTGGGTCACTTGCAGGCTCATTTGTGGAGATATTTGCCTTGGTCACAATCTCATAGATTCGATCTTGAGAAGCCCAGTGGTTTTTTCTCTTAGTAATTGTGAAATCAGGTGCCTCAATAGTGCCCAGAAAGCTAGTAAGGCTACTACCTTTGTAACCTTGGTTGATTAATGCGATGACTTCTTCGGACTTGTCGCGCTTGCGTAGCACTTGGCAACGCTCTAAATCAATATCAATGGTATAATTGTTGATGGCTGTTTCAGACGGAAGGTCGCGTGAGGGCAACGGTATTTCAAAGGAAAATAGATGAATACTTGATGATTTCTTATACGCTTGTTCTGCTATGAATTGATAGGTGCTCGCCTCAGGCATTACTGATCAAGGTTTTGTCTTATGGCTGACGGTTCGATGCTGATAGCTGGTTTTTTCTTCGCGACTTTGTTTTTTGGTGTCTTCTTTTTGCTCGTTTTGGTCATGTCTTCGATCCCGTCGCTTTGCTCAGCGATGAGGTTGATGTCGACTTCGACAGGGACAGCTCTGAGGGCGGTGATGATTTTTTCTAGCTGATCGACAGTTTCTTCTGCGAGGCTCTGTGGTCGGCTGTAGCTCGTGCCAGTGGTGGTGACGGCTTCTTTGATCGATTCGAGGCCATCGTTGAACTGTGTGAGCTGGGCGACGACTCGGCTGATGGGGTCGTTTTCTCCAGCACCTCCTAGTAGTTTGTTCTTATTGAAGTCTTTCTTGATCTGCTGCCAGCGCGCGGTTTCCTCCTCAGTGAGGATATTTTCCATTTCTTTGAACTTAAGCAAGTTGGATTCAGCGCCAGAGGTGAGTGTTTGGGATTCGTTTTCGTAGTGGTCAATGACGAGCTCACGCACTTCTTCATGTGTCATCATGGGCAATACCTTCTCGGCAATGCGGCTCATATTTCGGTATGAACCTTGTAGCTTGAAAGCTGGCTCGGTGCGGTAGTTATCCTCTTGAGCTGCTGACTCGATATACTGTAAATTCACCCTGAGGATGGTGTCGCGCACGGTGAATAGGTGCTGAGTGGTTTTGACAAATTCCTCGATCTCAGCGGGAGTGTAATTACTCTCGAAGTCGATACCTTCTTGGCTGCCAGATGTGGCCGTCTGCATGACTGCGTAGACGTCCTGCTGGGAGCGGGAGGCGAGCTTGGAGAGGACTTTATTAGAGGTGAGGCAGTTCTCAATGTAGGACGCCTTAAAGGACTCGGCATTGCTGCCAATGATGTCACCTAGGTTATAGGTGTCAGCACGGTTGGCGAGCATGTCGGGGATTTGGAACTTACCACCACTCTCGGTGTAGGGGTTTCCAGCCATGACGACGGAGACTTTTTTGCCTCGCAGGTCATAGGTTTTGGCTTGGCCATTGTAGACGCCTTCGATCTTTCTCTGAGCGTCACAGAGGGAGATGAACTTTTGCAAAAATTCTGGATCGCAGTGCTGAATATCGTCAAGGTAGAGCATGACGTTGTCGCCCATTTCGAGTGCTAAGTTGAGCTTCTCTACTTCCTCACGAGCTGAGGCATTAGGTGCTTCAGAGGGGTCGAGGGAGGTTACGGCATGGCCAATGGCAGGGCCATTGATCTTCATGAAGGTGAGGCCGAGTCTGTCGGCGACGTATTCCATCAAGGTGGTTTTACCGTAGCCGGGAGGGGAGATAAGGAGCAGTAGCCCCATACGGTCGGTGCGTGTGTCTACGCCAGCGGTGCCCATCTGCTTGGCGAGATTATCACCAATCATGGGGAGATAGACGTCATTGAGGAGTTTATTTCTGACGAAGGATGACATCACACGCGCTTGGAACTCATTCAGTCGCATATCCTTGCGCTTCGACTCGGTAAGCCGCTGCTTGAGCTTTTGGTAGGCTTGGAAAACAGGCACGTCATGATCAGAGAAATGGCGCAGTTTATCGGTAAATCTATTATAGTCGAAGTCGTAGACACCCTCGCTCAGAATACCATGGGAGCCGAGTAAGCCAGTGATTTTGGAGGTGGACTCGACATGTAGCACGGCAAGTGCGTGGTAGGTCTCACAGCTGAGGTGGGCTGCGGCTTCTTCGAGGCGGCTGATTGGGAGCTGGCTGGTTGCCTTTAGCCAGTCGAGAATGGTCTGGTATTTGGCACGGCCGCTGAGTGTGGAGATCGAGTCTTCGTAGTTCTTTTGGGCGCGCTTAGCGGTGAGAGTTTGTTGGAACTTCCTGATGATGGCGTCGGCATCTGGTGAGACGACGAAGTCACTTCCTGAGCTGAGTTGCTCGTAGAGATAGACGGCGGCTTGCTGGGTGAGGGCGGGGTCTCTGTCCTCGTCAGCATAGAGTTCTTCACTCTTGAGCGCACTGCGGAGCTTACTGAGGTAGGGGTTTTCGTCCGCACTTGGTGAAGCTTGGAAGCCGCCCTTGCGCATGATGGCGTGGTTTGCGAGCTGGGTGGTGAGGGTAGCTTTCTCTTCAGACTGCCAGGTGTGCCAGAAGAGTGTAGCGGCTGCTCGTATACTGGCACTATGTCGGAGTAGTCCGATCTGCTGGTGGACAGGGATGAGGGTTTGTAAAATGAGCAGGGCGTCATGGTCATGCACGCCCTTGGTGTAGGCTTCGGTGTAGCGTGCAGCTGCGAATTTCTGCACTTCTTCGATGGTGATTGTGGTGTTTAGAGATTCGTCGGTATTACTGTCGACATTGCTGTCTGTATTACTAGCGGAGGAATTGTAGCTATTGAGGAACTGGTATGCGAGATACTCAGCGCGGTAGATGGCTTTATTCTCTGAGATGATTTCTTGCTTCCAGATGGACTCGGTGGCGAGGAATGCTTCATCGGTGATGGGCTCGAAGAAGTCGGTGCCTGCGAGGTGAAAACACATGAGGTCATCGTGTGGCAGGATGGATAGCTCAAGATCCTGAGTGTTTACGGCGAACTTATGCTTTCCGAGTTGGATGATATTGGTGCCGTCGACAAAGAGTTCTTTACGGTCTTTGAGCTGGCGGACGGCATCTTCCTTGAGGGTTTTGAGCTGGGTTTGGATGTCAGCGGCTTTGACGGAGTCACCGAGCTCGTCGAGCTGCTCGATGATGTCACGGACTTTAGAGATCATGAGGTCTCCAGCGAAGTAGCCGTTGATTTCATTGATTTCTTTCAGGCTTTCAGCGCGGTGCTGGATACCTGAGAGGACACGCTCGGCGGATTTGACGAGATTGGCGGCGCGTTTATTGCGCTTTTCGAGCAGTGAGGTCTTGCGCGTTTCGAAGGCTTCGTAAACTTCTTCTCGTTTGGCGGATAGCTCGTCGGCATATTCATCAAATTCTGCGAATTTCCCTTCGAGCTCCTCAATTTGAACCATTACCTTGGTGAGGTATTCTTCGCATTTTTCAGGAGCGTCACAGAGGTCGAGGAAATTGACGATGGCTTGTCCGAGCAGCTTCATCTGCGCACCGAACTGAGCCGTTCCTTCTGACTTGGCTAGTGATTGGCGCTTATTCTTGAGCTCGGCGCGGACGGCATTGAGCGTGGAGTAGATACCAGAGATGCTATCAATAATCGCAGTTGTCTGCGTGGCGTCTTCGATTTTGAGATTACTTACCACGTCGATAAGCATTTCTAGCTCAGCGCCTGCTTGATCGATAGCCTCGGCGGAGGCGTCTGCATTGGTGACCTTGGTGAGCTTAGAGATGACGGATTTTTGTTCGTCAACAGCAGCTCGGTAGGGGGTGAGCGCATCGGCGGTGAGTAGGAACTCGACGGTTTTATTAGAAACTGACTGGGTGGCTTCGATGACTTTCTGCTCCATCTCTGCGATGAGGTCTAGGTCGATGTAGCGTAGGTCGCGTAGTCCGATGATCTCGCCTCGTAGGGTGCGTAGCCCAGTGAGCTGGTGCACGTAGCCTTGGATGTCATCTGGTGGTGAGTGCTCGATCTCACGCAATAGGCTGGCAAGTGCTTCTTGGGTGGTGGTGGTTTGCTCAGTAGTTGACTTTCGAAGGACGATGACTTTGTCGAATTCGTCGATGGCAGAGTTCGCAGCGGCGTGGATCTCGTGGAGTGGCTTCGATAGCTCGAATGCTTCGTCTTTACTAAGCCAGAAGTAGGCGTCGTTGATGTCGCCTGTTTTTTTAACAAGGTCGAGATAGAGTCCTGCATAGGAGTCTTCTTTGATGAGGAGATTGAGGACTTCTCGGCACTCTGCCATGCAGCGCACGATGTCGGCATTTCCGATTTTAAAGAGGAGCGAGTCGTTTTCGGCAGTGGCGGCAGCACTGAATTCGTCATTGAGGTAGGGTGTTTGCCAGACTTGAATGACGTGGTGCTTCTGGGCTGTATCCTCTGAGCGGAAGTAGAGGAGCTTGCCATCGGGAAAGAGCGAGTAACCACTACAGATGATGGGTGTTTCTACGGTGCGGTTGATGAGGTTATAGGAGAGCAGCACGTAGTCGCCGCTGCGGCGGTTGTAGAATACATAGAGTGTGTCTTCTCCATTGGCACTTGCGATACGCTTCTCAAAGCGCATGTCGTCTAGGCCGTGGTCGAAGATCTTTGCTTCACCACTGAGTAGGAGGTAGCCATTGGCAAAGATGAGTCCGTGATCGTCGGGTAGCAGCACGCAGGAGTGGCCAATAGCATCGAGGCGGTGCACACCTTGGGTCTTCTCATTATAGACGAGGTAGCGGTAGTCCTCCTCACGGTAGGGCTGTATTTTTAGGAGGATAAGTGGACCGACGATGGTATAGAGAATCTCGGCGTCATCGAGTGTCTGGTCGGCGTCGGTGACGTCTTCTTGGTAGATGCCCTTACCGGTGTCGGTGTTATCCTCGATCTTAATGGTGAGGTCGCCTCCGACGGTTTCGACGAAGATCTTCTCATCGATAGAAATATGTGGGTGCTCACCAGCGCGCTGCATATCACGGTGGGCGCGTATCCATTCGAATTCTTGCTGCGGCGGGAACTTGTATTCGTGGTCAAATCGATTTCCGAGATACTCTAGCTCGTGGTTGTTCTTGATGAGCCACTTGAATGTTTTGATGTCATCGATGCCTTTACCGATGCGCATTCCCATGTAGAGATTGGGGCCATTAATGAGAAATTTTACAAAAACCGTCTGCTTGTAATACTTATAAACGTAGTGGAAGTCTTCTGCAAATTCTCCTCCTAGAACCTCTGCGGTGTCGGCTTTGGCAAAGGTGTGTGTAGCTTCGTCGTAGTCATAGATGGAGAAGACGTCGGCAGGGTCAGTGGTCTGCTTAAGGCCAAACTGAATGTTGTAACCAAAGATGAATCGATTACCGCCAATGGATACCATGTCACGCGAGACGCAGTTGTGCTCGGTGCTGACACGCTCGGTAGCGATGAGTGCCGGGTCGATGGATCCGAAGATATCTTTTCTGGAGTCATTAAGCTGCTCGATACGCTCGCGCAGCACTGCTCCGTGCTTCTCCATGCGCCCACGAATGACTTCGTAGGATCCACCTTCTAGTTGTTGTTGATCTGACATTGTTTATTGAACCACGGAATACACTGAGGCAACGGAAGTTACTTGGGGTGAGAGTTCTCCTTTGATAACCCAGCCCTGTGTCGGGCTGGGTTAGCTGAAGGATATTCTGGTGTTGGGATGGAATGTCTCAATACTCTGAGTGAGATGTTTCTAGTGAGACATTCTGGGCTAAAGATTCTGGGTAGAGGGTCTTTAGCAATAGGCTGTTGTTGTTTTCTACCCTGTTATCCAAGGAAGTCGGCTGCAGGCTTGTCTTTCATGCCGAACCTTTCAGCCGCATTGAGGAATCCCATGATTTTCTCACGGTTGTCGCCATCGGCTTTGACCATGATGTTGCCAAGTAGAGCTCCTACTGAGAGGTTTTTGATGTCTTCAGTGGCAAAGCCATATTCATTGAGCCATGAGTTGATCTGGCTCTTGTAGTATTCTGGGTCTCCGTTGAAGAATGTTTCCTTCACGTCACCTAGCACGCGGCTGTTGTCGACGGTGCGGTCGACGGCCTTACCGGTAGTGATCGCATTGGTGATGCGGTCAAAGAACTGAGTTTCACCTCCGACGATGTCGATGTTAGCGGACTTGAGAGCCTCTCCGACGACGATAGCTTGCTGCTCGGCAATCTGGCGCTGGACGTCGATCTCAGCGAGCTCAACGGCTTTCTCCTTATCGAGCTCAAGCTTGAACTCTTCGTGCTCCTGACCAGCTTCTTCGAAGAGCTTCATAGCACCTGCCTTCAGCTCGATGGCTGAAGCATCAGCTTCACCCTTGGCGCGCATGACGTCAGCCTCACCCATACCGACAGCAGCAGCTTCCTTAGCGGTCGCTTCTGCGAGGACTTTCTGAGCGGTTGCGTTTTTCTCAGCGGCGATTTGATTAGCATCAGCGGCGATGACGACCTCCTCAGCGCGGAGTTCGGCAGCTTGCTTGTCTGCTTCTGCACCTTTGACTGTTTCGTAGAGCTCTTGGTCAGCCTTGAGCTGGGCAGCTTCTTTGACGGCTTCAGCACGCTTGATTTGCTCGATGAGCACTTCTTGGGCTTGGGCTTCTGCGAGGGTGACTTTGACCTGTTTCTCTCGGTCTGCACCAGCGAATGCTTCGGTGTCTTTGATTTTCTCTTGTTCGATGACAACGGTTTTCTCCACTGCGACACGCTCTTTGATGACGTCTTGGATTTCTTTCTTCTGAACTTCTACGGCCTTGTCTTTCTCGATGGCTTTGATCTCAGTGAGGCGCTCGCGCTCGATGGATTCTAGCTCTTGGTCACGCTTGACTCGCTCGATTTCCACAGCGTCGGTGCGCTCTTTGTTACGCTGAGCGACGAGCACTTGGCGTTGTTTGTTTTCCTCGGAGATCTGGATTTCTTCTTCGGCAGAGATACGAGCTTGCTCAGACTTCTGGCGCTGCTCTTCTTCTACTTTGAGGGTGTCGGCAGATTCACGTGCTTGCACGACTTTGACCTCGCGCTCCTGCTTTGCTTCTGTTTCGGCAAGCTGGCGCTCGAGCTCGAGAATGGCTTCGCGTGCTTCTACGTCTTGTTGCTTGAGGACTTTTTCCTTATCGCGCTGGATGTTATTGGAGAGCTTGGCCTGCTCGGCAGTGAGGTGATGGATCTTCTTGATGCCTTCTGCATCGAGGATGTTATCTGGGTCGAGTGCTTCGATCGGTGTCTGCTCTAGGTAGTCAATGGCGGCGTCGTCGAGGACGAAACCATTAAGGTCTGCACCAATGCTCTTGAGGATTTCATCACGGAAGGTGTCACGCTCTTCATAGAGCTGGATGAAGTCGAATTTCTTACCAACGGTTTTGAGGGCTTCTGAGAATTTCGCATCAAAGAGGCCTCTGATCTCGTCTTCAGAGGAGGCTCGCTCACAGCCGATTGATTCAGCTACGCGGATGACTTCTTCTCGCACATTGTTGACACGGACAAAGAAGGCGACCTTGATGTCTGCACGCATGTTGTCCTTACAGATAAGTCCATTTTTGGCGGTGCGGTCGATTTCAATACGCTTGAGCGAAATATCCATGAGTTCGGCACGGTGGACGACAGGGTAGACCATCATTCCAGTGAAGGTGACTTTGGTCTCACCGAGTCCGGTTCGTATGAGGGCGGTGCCTTTTTCCACTTTACGGAAACAGTTGATAAAGGCGAAGACGACGAGCACGAGAAGAGCGACGAGTGCAACAGGGACGATGATTCCGAGGCCTTTGAGGGCGTCGAAGAAGCCTGATGCTATAATAATGGTGGTATTCATATGGTTTTATTTAGGTTGTTGTTTGTTTAGATTGATTCGTCCGGGCTGGCAGCACGGGCGATGAAGAGTGACTTTTCTTGGTCTTTGTCGAAGATGAGGACTTTGTCTCCGCGCTTGCAGGGCTCATGACCTTCTGCCATGCGGCTATTCACAATGGCAGGTGCGCCGTTATTGCGTGGGATTTCGACTTGGCCGTATTTGCCGTCGATTTCTTGGGATTTCACAATGCCGATGCGACCGATGACGGGTTCGTCATCATTTTCACCTTTTTTGAAGCTTCTGAAGAAGGGGAGTAGTGGCTGGGTGATGATTTTGACAAGAATGCAGCTGATGATGAAGTTTCCAATAAGTAGGCCTGCGGCAATGAGGTATGATTGGTCGCTGTTGAGGGCTAAGTTCGATAGGATGGCAATGGCCCACATGAAGAGATTGAGCATGCTAAGAACCATCATCAGTGGCACGTCGGTAGCATTGACAATCTTAAGCAGGCCGACGAGAAAGTCACCTGATGGTGACGCACTGCCTGCGTCTATGTCGGAGTCGATATCAGCATCGAAGTCGATATCTAGTGAGTCTAGGTCAACCGCGCCAAAGGCTGTAAGTAGCCAAAACAGGCTGACAAAACCGAGTAGAATAGTCAGCGGCAGGTTATAGGGTAAGATAGCTTGGGTCCAAATTTCAATCACAACGATAGGATCTAATAGAGAATTGTCACATCCCGCGATTATAATTTAGAGTATTTTTTCTCACAGGTGGAATTCCTCTTGTTTTTATGGGGGCGAGAGCGTGTTTGCCGCTGCTGGTTATCGGGCCGTTAACTTAAGTAAGTTATGTCATTGTGGCGGAATAAGCGGTTATTCTTTGTAAATGGCTTAAGCAAGTGTTGACGTGCTGTTACGCTTAGTTATATAGTCCGCTCACATTTCACACGGCATTTGCTTTGTCTTATGACAAACATCTGTTTTGTATTATTATTTATTATAAAACCTACTATAGGAAAATCATCATGGCTAACTACGCAATTAATGGATTCGGACGCATCGGGCGTAATGTTCTTCGCTCACTTGTTGAGAAGGGTGAACTTACAAACGTTGTCGCAATCAACGACCTTACAGATAACAAAACTCTCGCGCACCTACTGAAGTATGACTCTTCACAAGGCCGTGTTTCCTATGAAGTGACTTATGATGATGACGCGATCATCGTCGACGGACATCGCATTCACGCTACAGCTGAGCGCGACCCAGCAGCTCTTCCATGGGCTGAATACAAGGTAGACGTAGTTCTCGAGTCTACAGGTTTCTTTGCTTCACGTGAAGGTGCTTCTAAGCACATTACTGCAGGTGCTAAGAAAGTTCTTATCTCTGCACCAGCTTCTGATCCGGATCTCACAATGTGTATTGGTATCAATGATGATCTTTATGATGCAGATAAGCACCACATCGTTTCTAATGCATCATGCACGACAAACTGCTTGGCTCCTCTTGTGAAGGTCCTCAATGATAAGTGGGGTATTGAAAAAGGCTTCATGAGCACGATTCACTCATACACAGGTGACCAGAACCTCCTCGACGCACCTCACGGTGACCTTCGCCGCTCACGTTCTGCTGCTGTTAACATCATCCCATCATCAACAGGTGCTGCACGCGCAATTGGGGAAGTTATCCCTGCAATGAAGGGCAAGCTTAACGGTGGTGCATTCCGCGTTCCTACTCCTACAGGTTCACTTACAGACTTCACTGCGATTCTTAACGAAGAGGTGACTGTAGAGGAAGTAAACGCAGCCTTTAAGGAAGCTGCTGATTCTTGCATGAAGAATGTGCTCGAGTATTCTGAAGATCCATTGGTTCTTCAGGACATCGTGAGCAATCCTCACAGTTCTATTCTAGATGCAGGTAGCACAATGGTGCTCGGTGGAAACTTCGTAAAAGTCTGCTCATGGTATGACAACGAGTGGGGTTATTCATCACGCGCTGCTGAAGGTCTTGCTATGCTTGGTAAGTCACTTTAATTTCCAATCAATATTCAAAAAGCGGGGTAAGGTAACTTTCCCCGCTTTTTTACTCTAATCCTAGGAGCTCCTTCTTTCACACCTTTCTATTTATTACACACCATGGCTAAACTAAGTATCCGTAATCTCGACGTTAATGCTAAATCAGTTCTTATGCGCGCTGATTTCAATGTCCCTCTTAACGGTGAGGGCGAAATCACTGATGATACTCGTATTGTCGCAGCTCTTCCGACCATCAAGCACCTTCTTGAGGGTGGTGCGAAGCTTGCGCTTTGTTCTCACATGGGCAGACCTGCTGGTCAAGTTGATGCTAAATACTCGCTTAGCCCAGTGGCATTACGCTTGAGTGAGCTACTTGGTAAAGAGGTGTTATTTGCCGAGGATTGTATCGGTGCTCAGGCAAATGAGGCTCGTGCTGAGCAGGAGTCAGGCTCAGTGATTCTTTTAGAAAATACGCGTTTCTACAATGAGGAGAAGTCAAACGACTCCGATTTCGCTAAAAAGCTCGCAGGCAGTGCAGAGATTTTTGTCAATGATGCCTTCGGCACAGCTCATCGTGCACATGCATCGACTGAGGGTGTGACACATCATGTTGCTCAGAGTGCTATGGGCTTTCTCGTAGAGCTCGAGCTTGAGTTCCTACAAGATAAGCTAGAGAGTCCGCAGCGCCCATTTATCGCCATTATGGGTGGTGCGAAAGTTGGTGATAAGATTCAGGTGATTAACTCAATGATGGCGAAGGCTGACACCTTTATCATTGGTGGTGCTATGGCTTATACCTTCCGTAAGGCTCAGGGTTACAAGATCGGTAAGTCACTCGTTCAGGACGAGTTTCTTGATCTCGCATTAGAAATTCTCAAAAATGCAGAGGAAAAAGGAATTCGTTTCCTTCTTCCAGCTGATACTCGCGTCACTCAGGAGTTCTCCGATGATGCACCGACTAAGGTCACTTCCCCATATGCTGATGGAGGTGAAATTGAAGACGACTGGGAGGGCATTGACATTGGTGATATTGCCATTGGTGAGTTCGCCGAGGAAATAGCGAAGGGTAAAACTATTCTTTGGAATGGTCCTATGGGCGTGTTTGAGAAGGAAAACTTCTCTAAAGGAACACGTGCTATTACAGATGCTGTTGCAAAGTGCGAAGGTCTGACTATTGTAGGTGGAGGCGACTCCGTCACAGCAGTGAAGAAATTTGGTAATTCAGAGGACTTCGACTTCATGTCAACAGGTGGCGGAGCTTCACTAGAGCTACTCGAAGGCAAAGAACTCCCCGGTGTAGCAGCCCTTACCGAGGTCTAAGCTTTTATAAGTTTACCAACTCCTAGATTTTACAATCACTCAAATCAATCTTTTATAATACAACTACTATGCGCAAACCAATCATCGCAGCTAACTGGAAAATGAACAAAGGTCCTAAAGAGACTGTTGATTTTCTTGCCACATTCACTTCTAAGCTCAACAATATTACCGATAACGTAGATGTGATCATCTCACCTCCATTCGTCAGTATTCCTTCAGCTATAGAGGCTCTTAGCTCTAATTCAGACGTGGCTATCGCTGCTCAGAACGTATCAGAGAATGACAATGGTGCATTTACTGGTGAGACAAGCTCAATGATGCTCAAGGAGCTCTTCGTTCGCTACGTGATCATCGGTCACAGTGAGCGTCGCACCATCTACGGCGAGACTGACGAGGTGATCAATGCGAAGATCAAGCAGGCAAGCCTGTCTAATCTAAAGCCTATTTTCTGCATTGGTGAAACTCTCGAAGAGCGTGATGCAGACAAGCTTGAGGAAGTGCTTCGCGCACAAATCACCAAGGGTCTCGCTGGTGTCAGCGATAAGGACATGGCTGAGATCGTAGTGGCTTATGAGCCAGTATGGGCCATCGGAACAGGCCGCACAGCATCTGCTGAGCAGGCACAGGAGGCGCATGCCTTCGTCCGCTCTGTCATCTCAGACCTCTACAGTAAGGAGCTCGCTGAGAAGGTGCGTATCCAATACGGTGGTAGCATGAAGGCGGCGAATGCAGCAGAATTGCTAAGCCAGCCAGATATTGATGGTGGCCTAGTCGGTGGAGCAAGCCTAGAGCCCCAGAGCTTCCTAGAGCTTATCCAAGCCGTAGCAGCTGTTTAGGGTGGGTGTTTGGCGCGCTTGAATGTGCGCAAGCTACTCCTAAAAACTATTTTCAAGCAGTAACCCTCATGTGGGTTGCTGCTTTTTTTATGCAGTCAGTGAGTGGCACGGTATGAGTGCGTATGCCCGAGATGACGGGTGGGCTAAAACGATCTAGTCGAGTAGGTCAGCGTAGCTGGTCTTGGCCATAGCAGTGGTGAGCTCAGCTATTTCAACGGTAGTTTTCGCCTTGAGTGCCTCTTGAGCCATTTCGGTGCAGCTACTTAGGGATAGCGAGCGAATGGCTTTTTTCACACTAGGGAGCTTATGAGCACCTACGGATAGCTCATCAATGCCTAGTCCTACCAGTAGAGGGGTGATGTTGAGATCACTTGCCATTTCACCACAGACTCCTGTCCATATGCCATGATCTTTGGCGGCTCTGACAGTGGTGTCGATGAGGCGCATGACCGCTGGGTGTGTCGGCTTATAAAGGTGGGCGACATAGGGGTTTACCCGGTCCACAGCTACGGTGTATTGCACGAGGTCATTGGTGCCGATAGAGAAGAAGTCGACTTCACGGGCAATTTCATGCGCCATGATGGCAGCTGAGGGGACCTCGATCATGACGCCAATCTGAATATCGGGGTCGAAAGGGATGTTCTGAGCGCTAAGCTCGTCCATGCAGCGTTTGACAATTTCCTTAGCCTCTAGCACCTCGCGTAGACCTGAGATCATGGGGAAGAGGATGCCGACTTTTCCATGAATACTTGAGCGTAGGATAGCTCGGAGCTGTTCTTTGAAAATAGACTTTCTGGTGAGGGAAACTCTGATGCCTCGCCACCCAAGGAAGGGGTTAGGCTCTGGCTGGGAAAGTGGCTCTGAGACGATCTTATCCCCACCTGCATCAAGTGTGCGGATGATAGTTTCATGGGGCTGGACGGCCTGGATAACCTCACTGTAGACCTGCTCTTGCTCGTGCTCATTAGGCATTTCTCCGCCTTCGAGGAGGTAGAACTCTGTGCGGAATAGACCAATACCTTTTGCCCCAGAATCGAAGATCATAGGGAGCTCGTAGGTGAACTCCATATTGGCAGATAGGGTGATCTCGCGCCCATCAAGAGTCATCGTTTTCTCTTCACGGAGTGATTGTAGGTTCTTGTTGGCTTGTTCTTTATGTTTAGCTCTCTGTTTATAGTGAGCCGTTGTTTCGGCAGAGGGATTCAGGATGAGCTTACCTGTGTAGCCATCGAGAATACTTTCTGATAGGGCTTTGATATCAATGACACCTGTTTCTAAACCGACAATGGCAGGGATACCCAGTGATCTTGCGAGGATGACGGTGTGGGAGTTTACGCTACCTTGCTCAGTGGCAAACCCTAGCACGTGATTACGGTCAATCGAGGCTGTGTCACTGGGTGTGAGGTCGTAGGATACGATAATATGGTGATGATCAGGTCGCAGGTGGTCTTGGTGCTCAGCATCTTGCTTGAAGTTCTTAAGCACTCTTTGGCATACATCTTCGATGTCGATGGCGCGCTCCTTGAGGTAGCTGTCATTGATACGGCGCATCGCCTCCAAGTAGGTCTGCATGACGGCGTAGAAAGCGTATTCAGCATTGTGCTGCCGCTCTGTAATAGCGTTACTGACCTTGGATAGCAGGGTGCTGTCCTCAAGCACCATGAGGTGAGCTTCGAAAATTTGTCCTTCGCCGTTACCAGCGATTTTTTCGATGTGATTGCGAAGCTCGTCAATCTGAGTTTTGGTTTGATCAAGAGCTTGCTGGAAACGCTCTTTCTCTGCTGCGATCTTATCAGCAGAGATTTCGTAGACTTCAGGGCTCTCGAAGCCGCGAGCGGCTACGTGCACAGGAGCAAAGGCAATACCCGGAGAGCCAGGGGTGCCTTGGATGATGATTTCTTGATTACTACCTTGCATATACAGGCAGCATGCACAGAAAGCAGAGCAATGGTCAAAGAAGAATTATACTGAGCCCCGTTAACTTGGCTCATAGAGTAGGCGAAGCTGCCGCTCTTATTTGTAGAGGAGCTAGTCTAGCCCTCGAAGTTTCCAGAAATGAGCTTACCTAGTGCTAGAAGTGCCTCGTCCTGGTCTTCGCCCTCAGTGGTGATGGTGATCACTGAGCCGTGTCCTGCTGCAAGCATCATCAAGCCCATGATGGACTTGCCGTCAGCTTGCTCATCGTCTTTCTCCACCTGAATATCACATGAGAATGTGCTCGCAGTCTTTACAAATTGAGCTGCGGGACGGGCATGGATTCCAAGTTTATTGGTGACGGTGAATTCGTTAGTAGGCATGAGGATAAAAGGGACTGGGTGCGCTGAAAAATCAGAAATGGAATAACTCAACAAAGGTATAAAGACTTAGCCTATATGAGAAAAGGGATTTTTTAATAAAATGACTATTTTTATCCTAAATACCTGTTTTGGCACCAGTGGCTGGGTGTCTTTGTTCACTGTCATGATTCAATTTATCGAGTAATCTCTGATTGAACTCAGCCGCCATGTCATAGCCCATGTTTCTTAGCTGCTGGTCAAGGCAGGTAACGGCGACAAGTCGGGTCGTATCTCTACCAGGGGCAACAGGGATCTCTACATGAGTGATTTCTTTATCAAGAATAGTATAGGTTTTGCGGTTCACACCCAAACGGTCGACTTTATTAAGGTCGGCGTAGGGTTTTAGCGTGATGACAAGATCGAGTCTTTTCTCCACCCGTATGCTTCCTAGACCGAAAACATTAGCAACATTGATAATGCCGATACCACGCATCTCGATAAAGCCACGCGAGAATTCCTTGCTCGATGCTGTGAGCTCACCGTTGACATTTTTAATAGTAACAAGGTCGTCCGCCACTAGCGCGCCGCCACGCTCGAGTAATCCGAGGGCGATCTCGCTTTTGCCGACACCGCTATCACCCATAATAAGGACACCTACGCCACGGAAGTCGACCATACAGCCGTGTCGATTAGTCGTCGGCGCAAAGGCTTTTTCTAGCTTGAGTGTCGCGGCATTGATGAACTGCATCGTTACCATCGGTGTCGAAAAGACCGCAATGCCGTGGTCACTGGCTACCTTGAGGAGCTCAGGTGAGAGCATTTTTTCTCGTGAATTAACAATGCAGGGGATGTCGCATTGGCACATCGCACTGAAGCGCTCGATACTCTCCTCAGAGCTTAGCTTGCTGAGGTAGGACTGCTCAGAGTTTCCGCAAACCTGTATTCTCTTGTAGGTAAAGTATGAGAGGAAGCCCGCAAGAGCCAAGCCAGGGTGGTTGAGCGATGGTTCAAGGATTTCTCTGTCTAAGCCGATGCCCTCATTTTGGTGCTCTAGTTTGAGATCACTGCCAAATTTTTCAAAGAAATCACCAACTGTGATATGGGAAACAAGTTTGCGTTTGTGTTTAATTGACATGCTGCAGGTCAAGCTAGTGAGTTCTGCTAAAAATGCACGCTAGTTATTTTAATAATGGAGGTCATTACGGTATGCTTCTTCGCCAGCTAAGATAAAGCCAAGCAGATGAGAAGGAGATCAACTCCAGAGTGTGGCTATAGGATAATGATGATGAGAGAAGAAGACTAGAGTTGAAGCTATGAGGGGGGTGGCTGCATTTTAGTTTGCGATTTGTCTTTCTAGCAGTATCTGTGAGCTATGACGACGAATGCAGTAGGTGTGATTGGTGGTAGTGGCCTTTATGAAAT
>JALZUH010000106.1 GCA_023301645.1 Akkermansiaceae bacterium | reverse complement strand
CTGCCACTGGTCAGAAGGATGGCTATACGATGCTGACTCCTTATGGTGTGATGCGTGTGTTGAATTTCCTAGGTGGTAAGCACGGTATCGGTCGTATTGATATTGTTGAGAATCGTTTTGTGGGCATGAAGTCGCGCGGTATCTATGAAACTCCGGGTGGCACGATCATGCTTGCTGCACATCAGGATTTAGAGACGTTGACACTCGATCGTGAGGCGCAGGCTCTACGTGATGGATTGATTAGTAAGTATGCTCAGCTGATTTATAATGGTTTCTGGTTTGCTCCTGAGCGTGAGGCTATTCAGGCGCTGATTACTTCTACTCAGAGGACTGTTTCTGGTGAGGTTCGCATGAAGCTCTACAAGGGTAATTGCATGCAGGCGGGGCGTCGCTCTGCTCTGTCTCTCTACTCAGAGGATATAGCTACGATGGAGGGTGGTGCTGAGGAGGCATATAATCAGGAGGATGCTACTGGCTTCATCGCACTGAATGCACTTCGTCTAAAGGCGAATGCTCAGCAGCGTGAACAACTTTAATTAGGAGTCATGGACGAGGCTGTTATTTATACAATTCTTGGTGAGGCTGGCTTCACTAAGATGGTCGCTGCTTTCTACAGGCGCATTGTGAAGGATGATCTGATCGGGCCAATGTATCCGAAGGATCAGCTGGTGGAGGCTGAGGAGCGACTTCGCGATTTCCTGCTATTTCGCTTCGGTAATGATCCCAGGTATCAGGCAAAGCGCGGGCATCCACGTTTACGTATGCGTCATGCGCCCTTTGCGATTGGTGAGGCTGAAGCCGTTCGCTGGATCGAGCTTATGGATGAGGCTATGGATGAGACGAAGGTTCCTGCATCTATTCAGATGGAGTTACGGACGTTCTTCACGATGGTGTCCCATAATATGAAAAATCAGTAATCCGGCTTTCAGGATTTGCATTTTTTTGAGGATCATATTATCATTTCGACATGGATAAGTTCTTAATGCCACTAGGCTTGATTTTGCTGTATTTCGCTGTGCAGCTTTGGATTCTCCCTGCAATGGGAGTGGATACATGAATGTCTGGTAAGTGTTCCCCGGGTGGGAATAAAGACGACAGCAAATCTGGTGCTCGAGCTACTTCTCAAACAGGCGCTGAAGGTGAGGGTGTAAACTTGGAGGCTGACGCTGCTGAAACTGCTGAGGTTACTGAGCCTGCTCAATCAGCTGCTTCTAGTGAGGCTGGATCAGCGGAGTAGTTTTTTATTTGATCAATTTACACAAAAGAGGCTGTTGGTGCCGTTATGGTTTATAAGGGGAGGCTCAATCTTATGAAATCAGCGCACAATACACTACAGCCGATGATGGGTGATGGTCATGATGATCATCACCAGTCTTCTTCTGATAGTCGTCATGAGATTGATCAAATTACTCAAATGAATGATAGCGGAGAGGATGGAGGTGCGAATACTTCTGAGCCTAGGGCTATTGAAATAGCTGGGCATGAGTGCGATAGGCTTGCCGCACCGCGCCGTAGTGCGTGGTATGAGTGGCTCTCAGAGCATGGCTCACGTATGTTGCTGTTTGCTCGGAGTCAGACGCGTAATACACAAGATGCGGAGGATGTTCTTCAGGACTCTTTGGTGAAGCTTGCTCGTATGGTCGATGAGGGTTCTTTTGAGGGTGGTAGGGAGCAGTGGCGGCCTTTTCTTTATACGACGATTAGGCGTCGGGCTATTGATCTCGGGCGGAAGAGTGATCGTCGCTCTACCCGCGAGAAGAAATCTGAGGAGCAGCGTCTGGTGGAGACTGGCTCGGTAAGTGACCCGTGGTTTGAGAGTGGCAACGATCACGGGGAGTCGAGCGCTCAGCTCGAAGAGGGCTTACGTAAGTTGCCTGAGAAGTTTTCAGAAGTGATTGTGATGAAGATTTGGGGTGAGCAAACATTTGCCCAAATTGCTGATAGTTTAGACATTTCACTGAGCACGGTGGCTTCGCGCTATCGCTATGGTTTGGAGAGAATGAGAAAATCACTTGAATCTAACCGCTCCCTGAGCGAGCTATAGAATACCGGCTCCCGGATAACTGGAGCCAACGCTAATTTCCCGCTAACACTTTATTTTTTCAAATTTACTTACTCATATTAACTGAAATTAATCATGATAGATAATGACAACCACACCCAGTCCAGCACTGAGCTCTGCGATGAACTTCGTGCTTTAGAAAGTCAGCTGACTAAGCTTACTCCAGTAGCTCTTTCTACTGATCTGCTAGGTCGCATGAGTGAGCATGTAGAGGATTCGTTATGGTCTAATGAGGCTGTGAGTTCGGATGATGGCCAGTTTGATGATTTGGAGCAGCAGCTTGCGGGACTTGGTGGTGCAGGCATGTCGGAGGATCTCATTAGTCGTATGGCTGATGCTATGGACCGTTGGCATGAGGATATGCCTGTGGAGGAGAAGGTGGTAGCCTTCGAGCCTGAGGTCAGTGAAGTAGCTTCTACGAGTGAGGGTGATTATGACAGCGTGGCCTCCCAATCTTCAGGTGGCGCGAAGTGGGCAGCAGCTGCGGCTGTGGCTCTGCTTGGTTGTTTATCCGCTCTGTTGTTCCCTAGCTTTGGTAATGACGTAACGGGCGGGGAGCTGACTGGCCTCAATGAGAGTCAGCATGATTTTACAACTCTGAGTGAGGTTTCTTCTGCACCGCGTGACGTATGGGTGGTGCCTGAGTCGATGACTCATAAGGTGGTGAATACATCAGAGGGTGAGGTTGTGCTTTCGAGTGATAATACACCTTACCGTTCAGTTGAGGTGGAGTATCTGAGTGCTGTCAAGGTGCTCGATGATTCTGGCCGTGAAATTGAAATCGAGCAACCTAGCGTCGATGTGATGCTCATACCTATGGTTACTTATTAGGGCTGTTTTTTAAATAAATAGGCTACTCTAAGGCGCTCATATTACAGGAGAGGGTAGATCCTCTCTGGGTTAAACTTCGGTGACTCTACACATTAATCATTTAGTAAACTACATACCATTTTATGAAATCGAATACATATTTCCACGGCATCATAGCAGTATCAACGAGCGTAGCTTCGATGCTTCTGGCTCATTCGGCGATGGCGATTGAAAACCCAGTGCAGGAAGAGTCTGCACAAGGTAATGCAAGGGCGAAGGGTTTCAAGGTTTTGCCCGGTTCTTCAAATTCGATAGATAGGCTAAAAAGTTCAGAAAGAGACGCTCAAAAAGCGCCGCTAAAGGGGCGCAAGGTAGCGGTTCTTGGGCTGCGAGGTGCGGCGATTTCGCCTTCACTGGCATCGCATTTAAACATTAAAGATAATAGCGGCTTAACAGTGACTTACGTCGATCCTGAATCTGCTGCTGCCAAGGCTGGCTTGCAGGCTCACGATGTTATTTTATCATTCGATGGACAGCCTATTGGTAGTCAAGAGTCACTTAAGGATGCGATTCTAAGTCGTAAACCAGGTGATGAGGCGACTATTTCCTACATCCACCAAGCTAAGGTAATAGAGAAGAAGGTAGCGCTGGGCGGGCGTATCGTGATGTTTGAAGGGCGCTCGCAGCAGCGGCCGGATTTCCAGCCACAGCAGAATGGCTATGGTAATCTCTCTCCAGTAGATCGCCAACATATCGATGACCGGATGCAGAAGCGTATGCAGATGATGCAGGATCAGCTGTCAAATAGCGGTATCGATCAGCAGCTACTTAACTTACTGAACCTTCCTAGTATCATGGGGTCAGATTCAGCTTATCAGGGTGGGGCTGCAAATGGCCAATCTGGTAGTGGCCAAATCAAGATAGATTTACCTGAGGGTAGCCACATTAACTTTCGCTCAAGTGTCACCATTAGGCATCAAGATTCAGAGGGGGCGGTGACTGAGAAAACCGAGAACGGGATCAAGACAATCATCGTTCATGATAACCGTGGTAAGGTGGTTTATGAAGGGCCATACTCAACGGCTGAGCACAAAGAGGCTGTGCCGCAGGAGATTAAGCATCGCTTACAGGCGCTTGGCCTAGATGATACGAAGTCTTCAGGCTATCGTATCCATATGCCTGATTCTAGCCGCCAGTCAGGCTCAAGGTAAGTGATTTGTATAGCTAGAGCTGCTTACCTGGCATTTCGTAGGCAACTTGATCGATGCGGTGGGCTGCGAGCCCAGCTTGATTACCCCAGTGCTCCCAGTTGGTAATGCCTGCAATGACTTGATCGAGAATCTCAGTGGCGTTAGGCACGTTTTGGCTTTTGGCCATCTGCATCAGGTCGGCACATGTGACATTCATTTTCTTGCCGCAGACAGCCCCAGCGCGAACACCGTCGGCGAGTGGATTAGATGAGTTGGTGAGGTCGTAGGCAGGAGAGAGTGACCAGTTGCCTTTGGTATCCATGATGAAGGCATGGTTTTTACCATGGTCATCATCATTACCTGAGAGGACATTAAAGCAGGCTCTGCGGAATGCTTCCTCTATGCTTGCGGCGTTATTGGTGAGTTTTCGCGTGAGGTCGAGGAGCACTTCATAGTCGAGACCTTTACGAATGGGCGTGTGTGTCATGCCTGAGAAGGTGTGGACGTGGCGGCGTTCATCTCCTGGTCGGTCAAAGCGTTTGGAGAGGAAATGACAGGCACCGCTTTCGCAATCGAGGAGCTGGGTTTCAGCCATGTCGATACCACATGCCCGCGCCATCAGGGCGTAGGCGTGTTCTTCTCTACCGTGCTGGTATTCGGGGTCGAAGTCGAACTTTAGAAGCCAGCGGTCAAAGCCCATCGGGACATGGCCACCACCTGCGACCGCGCGAGAGAAGTCTTTATTGAGGGCGAGAACGACTTTGGGCTGCGCACCTCCAGCTGAGAGGCTTGAGCGGAGGAGTCCGGGGAGGAGATTTTCAGTTTTACCGTGGATAAACGACTGCGCATTAGTGACGAGTCCAGCTACTTCTACGGTGAGTTCTTCTCGGAAGCTTTCAGTCTTGGGTGGAGGCATGTAGCCTATGGCTCCCATGGCATGTCGCCCAGTGCAGGAGAGTTTTTGGAGGGGGCTTACTCTGTTCCAAGGAATGCCTTTTTCTTCGAAATGCTGGCGCATCATTTGCGCACCCCACCAGTCAGGCAGGCTGTCTTCAAAGAGCCCAAAAATATTACTGTATGCGGGAGTGGGCATGATAACCTCTCTCGATATACTGGTGGGGAGATAAACGGGGGATAGCTCAATGCCTCTTTGCGCCCATTGAGTATCGTATTGGAAGCTGATTTGTCCGTCACTGTGCTCTGTGAGATGGCCAATGACCGTATTGGCGAAGCATCCGTAGTAGTAAACGGCAATTTTCATATGTTTCTGCGAGTGCGGGATTAGAGGATGAGCATGCAGTCACCGTAGGAGAAGAAGCGGTATTTCTCTGCGACGGCTTGCCTGTAGGCTTCGAGGATGAGATCAGGGTCTGCAAAGGCAGAGACGAGCATGATGAGGGTGCTCTGCGGTAGGTGAAAGTTGGTGAGTAGGCAGTCGACGATTTGGAACTCGTAGGGAGGGTTGATAAAGATATCTGTCTGGCTTTTTGTTTCTTTGAGGTCTTTCGACTCACGCCCTAGGCTCTCTAGCACACGAGTGCAGGTGGTGCCTGTGGAGATGATGCGACCTTGTTTGCTCTTGGTGTCATTAATGCGCTGTGCAGTCTCGGCACTGAGGTGAAATCGCTCGGAGTGCATGTCGTGGTCTTTGATGAACTCTGCCTTCACTGGGCGAAATGTGCCCACTCCTACGTGGAGTGTGAGGAATGCATGATCAATGTCGGAGAGGATCTCTGGGGTGAAGTGGAGTCCTGCAGTAGGGGCGGCGATGGCTCCTTCTTCTCGGGCAAAGGTTGTCTGGTAGCGGTCTCGGTCAGAGCGGTCGCTTTCGCGATTCATGTAGTGGGGGAGAGCGAGCTGGCCATGGGTGTCTTCATCGACAGCCTTATCCCAGCTGATGATGCGGTTTCCATTTTCTAAGACAGCCTCTACTGTGCCTGTGGCGTCGCCTATTTCGACGGTGCGGCCGGGTTTCATCTTTTTGCCAGGGCGGACGAGGCATTCCCATTCGAGTGGGCTGAGCTTGTGCGTGCATACGAGCTCGATTTTATCATCATTTGAAAAGAAACGTGCAGGCGTGACCTTGGTATCATTGAGGATAAGTAGGTCGTCAGCTGTCACATAGCTGGCGAAGTCTGAGAACATCTTGTGCTCGATGATCCCTGTTTCTCGGTGGATGACCATCATGCGTGATGATGCGCGATCCTCCAATGGACGGCTGGCGATGAGCTCATCAGGGAGGTCGTAGTCGAAGTCAGTAGTCTTGAAATCAGTTGTCTTAGGCACGGCGAGAGTGTTTGGTTATAATTTTTTAGTTTCAAGGATGGAATTTCCTTAATGATGAAGTGTAGAATGAATACGTGGTAAGGAAATCACATGCTCAGTTAGCCACCGACGGGAAATTCTTCCGTATGGGCAGTGAGCGAGTATTTCTTAAAATGGTCACCTATGGGCCTTTTGGCGACTCCTGCGCGGATGCTGGAGCCATGGGTATCGATCATGACACTGAGCTGAAGCGTATTGAGGCAGCCGGGTTTAATGCCGTGAGAGTCTATACGGCTCCCAGTGAGGAGCTTTTGGATTGTGCTCTCGAGCATGGCTTGTGGATTTTTGTCGGGCTGGAGTGGTCACAGCATCATGACTTCATCACTGCTAGCTCAATCTATGCGGCGGCGGTTATCTCACTGGTGAATGGCTTGGGCGAGTGGGGGCGACACCCTGCTGTGATGGGGGTCTTTGTGGGGAATGAAATACCTGCTGATATGGTGCGCTGGATGGGAGCTGTGAATGTGCGTCGAGCTCTTGAGGACTTGATTACTCTGGGTAGGGATCAATGCCCAGAGCTACTCTTCGGCTACGCTAGTTTTCCTACTACAGAGTATCTAGAGCCTGAGAATGCTGACTTCACGGCGATGAATGTTTACTTAGAGTCTCGGGAGGATTTTGCGAGCTACTTACCTCGACTACATCAGGTGGCGGGGGACCGTCCTGTGGTGATTTCGGAGTTTGGCCTCGATACGCAGAGGAATACTGAGGAGCTGCAGTCAGAGGTGCTTCTCTGGTATGTCGAGGAGTGCTTAGCTGCGGGGATGGCTGGGATGACGATCTATGCGTGGAGTGATAGGTGGTATAATGGCGGTAGGTGGATGGATGAGTGGTCATTTGGCCTAGTGGACGAGAATGGTTCAGCAAAGCCAGCACTGCTTTCTCTGGCTGAAGTATTGCCTAGTATCAAGACACCTGAGCATGGGCTCAGGCTAGATGATTGGCCGATGTTTTCGGTGGTGGTCTGCACGCATAATGGCGAGCTAAATATAGCGGCCTGTCTTAGCTCATTGATGCGGCTTGATTACCCTAGTTATGAGGTGATCGTGGTCAATGACGGCTCGTTAGATAATACAGAGGAGATTGTGTCTCGATACCCTGAGGTGAGATTGATGAATTTGGCACACGCTGGGCTGAGTGCAGCCCGTAACTACGGGGCTGAGCATGCGAAGGGCGAGATCATCGCCTATACCGATGACGACTGTCAGCCTGATGCGGGGTGGCTGCGTTGGTTAGCGTGGAGTTTTTCAAAAGGAGAGTGGCATGCCTGTGGCGGGCCTAATCTCCCCCCGAGACCATTAGACGATGAAGGTCGTATTGACGGGGCTGTGGATGAGGCTGTGGTGGCGTCTGCCCCGGGTGCTCCTTCTCATGTGCTGCTATCAGATGGCGAGGCGGAGCATATTCCGGGGTGTAATCTGGTGGTGAAAAAGGAGGCCTTGATGGCGATTGGTGGATTTGATTCCGTCTATCGTGCTGCGGGAGATGATGTTGATTTTTGCTGGCGGCTCATTGATGCTGGCTACGGGATTGGCTTTAGTGGGGCTGCCTTCGTCTGGCACCGTAGGCGGACTTCTCTAGGGCGGTATTTCAAGCAGCAGATAGGCTACGGTAAGGCAGAGGCTCTGCTGATGAAGAAGCACCCTCATAAGTTTAAGCGGGGCTGTGGGGCTGAGTGGAATGGCCGAGTCTATACGGGAGGAGCTATGACGGTGGATACGGGGAGTGTGATCTATCACGGCGCGATGGGCACGGCCCCCTATCAGCAGCTCGCTCTCACCATACAGCCGCTGCGACCTCTAATGAGGGGCTATGATACGGCAGAGGCGAGGGCGAAGCTCAGGCTGGCTCAGTATCTACAGCCGCTGCTTCGCAGATGGACACGCTGGCGATACAGTCTTGGCTGGCAGTCTCAGCTAGAGAAAGGGGCTAGAGCGCCTAAGATCAAATCATCAAATGCTACCTGTGAGGTGATTGAGGAGTCTAGGTGGTGGCTTGGTGAGCATGTTTCGCGTGATTGCTTGCTCGGTTTGTTTCAAGAGGCTGGCTGGCAGGTGCTGTGTGATGATCGTCAATGGGATCTGGCTGATGATGAGGCTGCAGGGGCACGCTTACTTCTTGCCTGTGAATACCACCGTATGGGCACGATGGCTCTTGTGCGCTATGAGGCGTGTGAGAGCTCGAGGGTTGAGCGCGTATCGAGCTTACTTGAAGAGGCTGGTTTTCAGCAAGAAGTGCGAAGGGGGGTGTTGTGTCATTAAGTGTTAATCGTGAATTTTTTAGTTGTTTTGTAAATGCTGCTATAGAGTCTATTGGTTGCTATGATGTTTAAATTACTGCTGCCTTTACTGAGTTATTTGATCTTATGTGCCATGAGTCATGGCGAGGTGGCACAGGGAGAGCTGCCGCAGGCAAGTGTGTATGATGAGGAGACGAAGACTTTTCTCCCGTATCAATCGAAACGACTTGTTGATATCGAGGGCTATAAGACGCGTGCTAAGAATCTGGAGTTTAGCCATTACGGAGGCTGGAAGTCGCGTCGAGTGAAGTCGACTGGGTTTTTCCGTGTTGAGAAGATAGACGGACGCTGGTGGGTGATCGATCCAGAAGGTTACCTGTATATTCATAAAGCAGTGAATTCTGTGCAGCTCTTTGATGATTTCTCTCCTAATGATGTGTATGAGCTACTGCCAAAGTTCGGCATGAATGGCACCGGTAACTGGTCAGATCGCGAGGTGCAGGACTCTCGCCGTAAGGCGAAGCAACCACTAGCTTACTGTCCGAAGTTTAGCTTCGTATCGAGCTATAAGAGAACGCGGAAAGACCGCTTACCTATTGCAGTTTTTGATGACGAGTTTGTCACATTTTGTAAGAAGAAGGCTCGTGAGGAGTTTTCCCAGTTCAAGGATGATTCTCAGGTATTGGGTTATTTCATTGATAATGAGCTTTCATGGACATTTCGAGGAGGGCTTGAGTCTCACATCGATGTAAATGACCCTAAAGATAAGAACTACCAAGCAGCTGTGAAGTTCCTCAAGTCACGCGGCAAGGGGCTCAGGAGAATCAGTAAAGAAGATGCAAAGGACTATTCCGCTCTCATGCTCGAGCGTTACCTATCGGTGGTCTGTCCTGCTGTGCGTGCTGTCGATCCTAATCATATGATTTTAGGGCCAAGGTTCAACAAGAGTTGGAAACGCAGCAAGGAGTTCATGGAGGTGGCTGGGCGCTATCTCGACATTGTCGCCATCAATCACTACCACAGATGGGGCACGCGCAGTAATGAGCTGGAAAATATCGCGAAGTGGACAGGTCGCCCGCTGATCATTTCTGAATTCTACGCGATGGAGAAGATTCCTAATTTTGAGGAAAAGGGAGCGGGCTGGCGAGTCGAGGATGAAGCGTCGCGTGCTCTGTTTTATGAGCACTTTCTTACCACTCAGCTCAGGGAACCCTACATGGTAGGTTTTCATTGGTTTAACTTCCAAGATGACTTTGCTGACGATGACTCGAGCAAAACGATTGCCCGCAGAGGATTAATCGACATTGAAGGAACTGTTTATGAGCAGGTGCGAGTGAGTATGAAATACATGAATGACCGTATTTATGACTATATCGAATACGTAGATGCTCAGCCCAAGCCTGACTTCGTTATTACTGCAGAGGCGGATGCTTATGTCCAAAGTGGTAAAAACTATGGAAATGAGCCAGAGATCGAGGTGAGGCGTGCTAATGCTAAATTCACCCGTAGTGGCTATGTGCGATTTGACGGCTCATCGCTGACTGGAGCTATTGCCTTGGCAAAAATCCAACTATTTGCCACAAGTCCAGAGGAGAAGCTAACGAGCCGCTATAAGGTAGAGCTTGTTACTGATAATGACTGGGATGAGAACACCGTTGATGGAGATGGTGCGCCGGCGGCGTCGAAGGTGCTGGCAACGTGGGGCCATGGCGATGATGTCGAAATTGACGTGACAGAGGAGCTGGTGGCGGCATTAAAGGTCGATGGTAAGCTGTCGATCCGTATTTCTGACGAGCTAGATAACGATCTAGAAGTGCTATATGGAGCACGTGAGCACGCCGACGCTCACGCTCGCCCGAAGCTCATCGTGTATAAAAAATAGGAGTTGCAGTAGCAAAAGTGACAATGTGCTTGTTCACTTTTGTCCAGATAGTGTTCGCGTTTTTATGTTTTTCATATAAAATGTCGTGCGCTTGTGAGCTGATCGCTTGTGGGTTTGTTCTGAAAACCTGAAGTGCGTGATCCCCCCCCTTACCCTCCCTTTTTTGATGATATTTCATTCTTTCTCCCCCCGATTAATTGCTAGCGCTTGGTTGTCGGCGCTTTGCTTGAGTAGTGTTTTACTTCTTCCCGTTGCGAATGCTCAGCTGCCGCAGGCGAGTGTTTATGATGAGGAAACTGAGGACTTTCTCCCTTACGAGGCGAGCAGACTGGATGATATCGAGGGCTATAGCACACGAGCTAGGAATTTAGAGTTTAGTGATTACGGGGGCTGGAAGGCTCGACGTGTTGAGGCGACTGGGTTTTTCCGTGTTGAGCAGATCGATGGACGCTGGTGGGTGATCGATCCAGAAGG